>CADBSZ010000137.1 GCA_902797525.1 uncultured Ruminococcus sp.
CAGTATCCGCTTTTCGGATTAAAATAATCCATTGAGGAATAGGACGAAATGGCCCCCTCATGCCCTGCGCCTCCCGAAAACATCGGCGTCAGTCCGTAACCGTATTTTTCTCCGAAATCGGGCGAATAATCCGCGGTCATCTCGCGCAGGGTTTCCTCGCTGACGATTTTGCCGCCGGATAAGCCCTCCATCCATTTGACCATATCGGCAGCATTGGAAACGATGTCTCCGGCTCCTTTGGCAACGCCCCTGATTTTTACTTCTTCTACATCGTCATCTGCAATCAGGGTTTCGGCCCAGGCAGGAGAATCCGGTATTTCGGTAATCAGACCGGTATGCTTCATATCCAGCGGATTGAAAATGTGCTCGCGCAGGAAATCGTTATAATACCGGCCGGAAACCTGTTCCACAATGTCCGCAAGCAGGATGTAATTCGTATTGGAATATCTGAACGAACTGCCGGGTTCAAACAACAGCGACTGGCTGAAAACCCACTCTTTTATCAAAGAGGTGTTCTTCTCCTCTGTGTTTCCGTAAGACATTGTACCTGCAAAGCCCTCGCCCACCGTATCGCGGATACCCGAACGCATCGTCAGCAGATGCCTGACGGTAATATCTCCGGCTCTGTCATATTCGGGAAAGAATTTGTCGATGGTATCGTCAACGCTGAGCTTGCCCTGATCGCGCAGCAGCATTACGGCGGCGGCACAGAATTGCTTTGACACAGAACCGATATACATTGACGTATCCATCGTCAGCGGCTTGCCGTTTGCATCCGTACCCGTTGCTCTTTGATACACGATATTGCCGTTATGCGTGACATAAATGATTCCGTCATACTTTATGTCCGCAAGTCTGCTGTTGATATAGTCGGAAAGCGCGGCGTCTGTCTTTTCGTCGGCTTGCGCTGTTTCATCGGATCCGGCTTTGCAGGAAGTCACGGAAAACAAAACCGCCAGCAACAATAAAAAAGCAATTGCATGTTTCATGTTATCTCCTTATTCTTTTTTCAATTAATACGATTCTCTGATAGAAAGCAGACAACTTTCTATCAGAGAGAAAACGCTTTCAAACAGATGTGAAAGTGTTTTATGTGATAATTGTATTAACGAATGGCGCAGCAAAATCTGCTGCCCTGTTGGAACGAAATAAAAACAGCGAACCGTTATGACTAACATAACCGTTCGCTGTTCCTTTTATTACTGAAACAATTAAGTGAACTTCGCGAGCTTTCTTTGCAGCGCGGTGACGTCGCCTACGGAGATAACGCCGTCGCCGTTGACATCGGCGGCTTTGAACGCCGCAGCGTTGGCTTCGTCGATAATCGCGGTGCCGTCGGAATTGGTGAACGCCGCAAGATGTCTTTGCAGAACGGTGACGTCGTCGATGGTCACGGAGCCGTTGCCGTCAACGTCGCCGACAAGCACCTCGGGCTCCTCGGACTGATAGAGAACAACTACCTCGCCGGCGGTGATTTTGCCGGTGAGCTTGCCGTCCTTGACGGTGAAGTCGCCGCCGTTGACGCGGTCGGTGTATTCGCCGTCGGCAAGCGCGGTGCTGAAATTGACATTGGTATCGGAATCGGAAACGCTGACAAGAACCGCACCCTTGGTGCCGCGCTCAATCATCGTCACCTTTTGTCTGATGACATCAACCAGATTTTTACCCTCGCCTACCATGGCGTTGCGGAACTTATTAACCTCAACAACCTCGTCGCTGAAGTAGTTGCCGTCTCCTGCAATACCAATGGTGTTGGCGCCCCACTTATTGTTAAAATTCACAGTATCGGAAGCTTCGGGGTCACGCGGCGCGCTACCCTGCGGACGGGCAAAGAACAGCGGCGTGGTGTCGCCCTGCGCGGCGATGACGGCCCAGCCCTGTTGTATTTGTTTGTTATTAAGCTTATACCACGAACTGTACTGGTTGTTCTCAGGAATATCATCATTACAGTAATTGTCGTGGGATTCTACCCATGTAACGATTCTGTCGGCATTAACGTCTGTGATACGGTAATTTTTTGCCGTTGTGGAAGTCAGCTTTTTCTTTTCCAGCGCCGATCTGAGATTGCTGCCGTACGAATCGGCTGTGATTCTCATAATCTTTGCGTAATCAGCCGCTCTTTCGGCGCCCGTTAAAATTTCACCGTACTGGAACTCGGCGTTGTTGTCAAGAATGTTCGGCCAGAAGTCGCTGGCGTAGCTTGCGTCGTCGTCGGGAAGCTCAATGTGCTTTGCCGCGTCAAAGCGGAAGCCGTCGGCGCCTGCCGCGAGAACCTCTGTCATATATTCTTTAATCATGTTCTGAACGGCGGGATTTGCGGTGTTCAAATCCATCAGGCCGGTCAGCTTGCCCTGCGTGACCTGATAGCGGTTGGACCAGTCGGTAATTTCCACTCTGTCGTGGAACACCTTGCCGCCGATGGTCTTGACATGGCTTGAAATGACGCTCTCGTTGGAGGAGCAGTGATTGGCAACGATGTCAACCACGACCTTTAAGCCGTACTTGTGCGCTTCCTCGCACATAGAGGTAAACTCCTCCTTGGTGCCGAGCTGATAGTTGCCGATGGTGTAGTCGGTGGGCTGGTACTGGTACCACCAGTTGCCCTGGTTGGTGCTTTTCAGCGACATTTTGCCGCCGTCGCCCTTCCAAACGGCGTTAATCGGCGAGGTCTGAATGGACTTAAAGCCTGCCTCGGCGATCTGCGGAATGTTCTCTTTGATGGTGTTAAAGCTCCAGCACCACGCGTGCAAAATGGCGCCGTCCTCGATTTTGTCGGGCAGGCCATAGGACGCGGCAGCTGTTGCTTCGCCTGTTTGCGCGGCGTTTGCAGCGGTTGCAAAAGCGAATGAGCTGAACAGCATGACTGCCGCCAGCAGAACGGAAAGCGTGCGTCGAATTGATTTTTTCATATGAATACTCCTTAATCGTTTTGCTCGGTAAGAGCTAATTCCTTTTCCACTTTTTTCTTGGTTCGCGAAACCGCAAGCATGGTCAGCAGTCCGGCAATTCCGTCATATACCAGCGCGACGCCGATGAACACCACGACAAACGCGGCGGCGTTCATGTAAAAGACGATGGAAAGAATGCCGAGGATGACGCTGATTGCCGCGGATATGAGCATAATCAGCCAGATGGTGCCGGCGCCCATGGATTTGAGGCTAATCGCGCGCTTGGTGTTTACCAGACCGTCAATCACCAAAATCGCGCCGATGGTGTAGAACACGATTTTTTGAATGATTAAGGGCGCGAACAGCGAGAAAACTCCGAGGCCGACGGCGATAACGCCGAGGGCAAGCTCGAGAAACAGGTTTTCCTCCGTGTCCTTGTTCAGGAAAAACGTAATCACATTGATAATACCGTAAATCAGCATGACGATGCCGAACACAACGTTGATGCCGTCAACGATGATGCCGGGGCTGGCAATCATAAACACGCCGAGCACAATGTAGGCGATTGACGCGATGATGAAGGTGCCAAGCATGCTGCGCTTTTTTCTTTCTTTTGCCATGAATCACTCCTCCTTAATCGATGCGCTGGTCGCAGAAACCGCACATCTGCATGCCAAGCTTTCGATAGCTGAGATTGGGCAAATACGCTTCGCTCTGCGTAACGCATTTGGGGTTGTCGCAGCGGTGGCTGCTGATTTCAACCCCGCGCGACGGAATGACAAAGTCCTCGTCCTGAAGCAGCAGGAGAATCAGCGCCATTCTGCCGAACATACCGTACTGCGCCTGCTTGAAATACAGCGCGCGCGGATCGTCGTCGATGTCAACGGTGATTTCATTGACGCGCGGCAGCGGATGGAGAATAATCATATCACCGCGCGCTTTGTCAAGCTTTTCTTTGTCGAGCACGAACACATATTTTTGCGCCTCGTACTCCTCCTCGCTCTTAAAGCGCTCGCGCTGAATGCGCGTCATATAAAGCACGTCCAAATCGGAAACCGCGTCGGCAAGGCTGTGGGAAATTTCGTATTGACAGCCGTTTTTTTCGAGAATGTCGATGATATAAAGCGGCACGCTCAGCTCGGGCGTGGAAATCAGCACAAAGGAATTGCCTTCGTATTTTGCCAGCGTTTTAATCAGCGAGTGAACGGTTCTGCCGTTGAGCAGGTCGCCGCACACGCCGATTTTGAGGTGGTCAAGCCGCCCCTTTTCGCAGCTGAGGGTGACGATGTCGGTGAGGGTTTGCGTGGGATGGAGATGGCCGCCGTCGCCGCAGTTAATCAGCGGCACGGGCGAATAGAGCGACGCCGCCATGGCGGTGCCCTCAACGGGATGGCGAATGGCGATAATGTCGGCATAGCCGCCGATGACGGAGATGGTGTCCTTTAGGTTTTCACCCTTGGCAACCGAGGAGTTCATCGGATTGTCAAAGCCGATGGTGCGGCCTCCGAGCTTGAGCATGGCGGTCTGAAACGACATTTGTGTGCGCGTGCTCGGCTCATAAAAAAGCGTGGCAAGGATTTTTCCGTCACAGGCGTGGCGGTAATCCGCAGGACTCTGCATGATTTTTTTTGCTTTTTTTACAATCTTGTCAATCTGCTCAACGCTCATGGCTTCGAGGTCAATCAGATTTTTATTCGTCATCAAATCACTACCTTCCCTATTTTTTTCATTGTAACAAATAATCACTATGTTTTATTTCGTTTAAGGAATTATGAGAAATTATTATTCACAGACAACAGCCGAACCCGTACGCGGCGGATTCGGCTGAAAGACTTTTATCAACAGGAAATATAGGCGTTGAGCGCAACGGAGCAAATGATACATTCACTGACTTCCGTTTCGAGCGACAGACGCAGCGCTTCTTTATAAAGCGCAAGCTGTTTTTGATAGAGCGTGACCAGCTTGGTGATGTCGCGCACGCGGTCGGTTTTGTAATCAACGATGACGAGCTTTCCGTTTTCGACAAACGCCAAATCCACCGCGCCCTGCATGACAATCGGCTCGCTGTCCGCTTCGCAGTCGTCAAAGACGAGCGACGGC
>CADBSZ010000138.1 GCA_902797525.1 uncultured Ruminococcus sp.
CAAACGCTGCGTGACCAAAACGGCGCATTTTTGCGCAGCTGTGGTCAAATCCTGATTGGTCTTACTGATTCTCCCTCATCAAATCCATAAACCTGTCGAACAAAAACGCGGTGTCCTGGGGGCCGCCGCAGGCTTCGGGGTGGAACTGAACGGAGAACGCGGGCATATTGGTGTAGTTGACGCCCTCGCAGGTGTTGTCGTTGCCGTTGACAAAGCTTACCTCGGCGCCCTCGGGCAGGCTGTCTGATACAACCGCGTAGCCGTGGTTCTGCGAGGTGATGTAAACGCGTCCGGTGGCAACCTCCTTTGCCGGCTGGTTGGCGCCGCGGTGACCGTAGTGCAGCTTCTCGGTTTGCGCTCCCTGAGAAAGCGCGAGCAGCTGGTGGCCGAGACAAAT
The DNA here is from genome assembly GCA_902797525.1 of uncultured Ruminococcus sp. Classification (GTDB taxonomy): domain Bacteria; phylum Bacillota; class Clostridia; order Oscillospirales; family Acutalibacteraceae; genus Ruminococcoides. Next base: position 398 of record CADBSZ010000138.1, read on the forward strand.
GCCGAACATCGGAACCTTTTGCTCGGTGAGCTTTTTCAGCTCGGCGATAATCTGCACGTTGTCACTGGGGTCTCCGGGGCCGTTCGACAGCATAACGCCGTCGGGATTCATCGCCAAAATTTCCTCGGCGGTGGTGTGCGCAGGCACAACCGTCAGCCTGCAGCCGCGCCTGACAAGCTCTCTGCCGATGTTGTGCTTGGCGCCGAAGTCCATGAGCACGACGTTAAACTCCTCGCGCTCGGGGGTGAACACCTTGGCTTCCTTTGTGGTGGTGCTTTCCACCGCCTCGGTGATTTTGTAGCTTGTCAGCGCCTCAAGCTCCTCGTCTGAGATGTCGGGCGTGTACTGAATCTTGCAGTTGAGCACGCCGTATTCGCGCACAATGCGCGTCAGGGCGCGGGTGTCAAGCCCGTAAATGCCCGGAATGCCGCTTTCTTTTAAAAAGGTGTCAAGTTTACCCTCACAACGGAAGTTGGAAGGAGCTTGGCACCATTCTCTAACAATATAGCCCTTCAAAGCGGGAGAATCGCTTTCAAAATCGGCAGGGATAACACCGTAGTTGCCGATTAAAGGGAATGTCTGAATAACCACCTGACCGAAATAGCTGGGGTCGGTGAGTGTTTCAAGATAGCCTGTCATAGCGGTGGTAAAAACAAGCTCTCCCGTGGTTTCTTTTTCGGCGCCGAAGGCAGTGCCCTCGAACACTTTGCCGTTTTCAAGAATTAAGTATGCTTTGCGACTCATATAATTCTCCTTTTTTATGTTACAAGTTATCAATTATAACTTTCAACTTTCAACTTTCAACTTTCAACTAGTTCTGATACGTCTGAATCACCTGCTTGGCGACCTCCAGCCTGCTGACGCGCAAATCCATCGCCTGCTTTTCGAGGTAGCGGTGGGCTTGGGTTTCGCTCATGTTCAGGCAGGTAACGAGCAGCAGCTTGGCGCGGTCGATGATTTTTAAATCCTCGACCATGGTTTTGAGCTGCTCGTTTTCGCGCTCCATGCGCAGGATTCGTGTGCGGAAGCAATCGGTGAATTGCAGATAGTGGTGAAACAGGTGACGGTTAATCGGCTTGGAAATCACCAAAACGCCGTACTGCGTCAGCATGTCGTACACCTCGTCGGCATTCTTTTGCGGAACGATAATCACCACGCCGGCACGCGTTGTTTCGGCGAAGCGGCGGCTCAGCTCAATGCCGTTTTCGTCGGCAAGCGGCGCATTGATACAAATTAAATCAAACTCTGCGCCGTCGGCAGCTTGCTTGGCGTTGTAGGCGGTGTAAGACACGGTAATTTTGGAAAAGCCCTCCTCCTTCAGCAGCTCGGCAAGCGAGGCTGTGCTGTGCTCAGAGGACGAAATCAGCAAAGTCCGTTTCATATACACACCACCGCAACGTTATTCTTCAACATAATATTGTACTGGATTTTGCGGTGTTTTAATTTACAAAAAGGAAAAAAAGAAAAAATTTCGTAAATTATCCCACAACAGGGCTGACGCGTTAGGTAAGTGCCGATTAAATCAATGTTAGATTTAAAACTGTAGTGACAGCCCTTGCGGCTGTCACTTTGCCGCAGTAAAACTGCGGCAAACGGGCAACCGCGAGGGTTGCCCCTACGAATCACTGTCATACGTTTGAATTAATCAGCGCTTACTTAGAGTCAACCCCTTTATATAACTTGGCACCACTGTTAAACGCTGAACAGCAGCTCGCTGTAGGACGGATAGGGCCAGAAATCGGATGAGGTTTCGGTTTCCATGCTGTCGCCCACGGCGCGCAGCTCCTGCATTTTGGCGAACACCTCGTTGCGGAAGTAGAACGCGCGGTCAAGCTCGTCGTCCTTGTGCTCGGCGGCGCCCATAACGGCTTCCTCGAGCTCGCCGGTTTTCTTGACAAAGCAAACCAGCTTGTTGGAAAGGCTCGCTGCCAAATCCTCCTCATACGCGGTGGGAATGGCGTCGGAAAGCGCCTTTTTCGCCAGCGCGGCGTCAACCAGCTCGCGCACAAACTGCGAAACGGCAGGCGCGATTTTCTTTTTCGCCATGTCAATCATGGTCAATGCTTCGATATTGATTTGTTTGCAGTAGGTTTCCAGCTCGATATCGCGGCGCGCGCGGTATTCGGCTTCGGTGACGATTTTGTTCTTGACGAACAAATCGACGTTCTTTCTGTCCATGAAGTGGCTGTACGCCTCGGGCATGGACTTGAGGTTGAGCAGACCTCTGCGTTTTGCCTCCTCTACCCACTCGTCGGTGTAGTTGTCGCCGTTGAAGATGATTCTTTGGTGCTCGGTCAGCACGTTCTTAATCAGCGACTTCACAGCGGCAGTCATATCCTCGGCGTCCTTGAGCTCCACATAGAACTGCGACAGCTGCTCGGCAACCATGGTGTTGAGCATGTAGTTGGGGCAGCCGATGTTGAGCGCCGCGCCGAGCGCGCGGAACTCGAACTTGTTGCCGGTGAAGGCAAAGGGCGAGGTGCGGTTGCGGTCGGAGGTGTCCTTTTTGAAGTC
>CADBSZ010000139.1 GCA_902797525.1 uncultured Ruminococcus sp.
CCGAAATTCTTGCTACGTCTGTATCCTTGGCAACGCCGCTGATTAACATTTTTTCCATTTTAGTTTTCTCCTTTACAATTGTACCCGGTGCCTTTGCAAGACTGGAAAGCACCTCAAGCTCGATACTGTATTTTTTCGCCATTTCAACCGAACGGTTGTTGAGCACCTGCGCGCCGAGGGTGGCAAGCTCCAGCATTTCGTCATAGGAAATTTCCTGAAGCTTCTTTGCGTTTTCAACCTTGCGCGGATCGGCGGTGTAAACGCCCTCTACGTCGGTGTAAATCTGGCAGAGGTCCGCGTGCATTGCCGCCGCAATCGCAACGGCGCTGGTGTCGGAGCCGCCGCGTCCGAGGGTGGTGATGTCGCCGCGACGCGAAATACCCTGGAAGCCCGCAACCACGACAATGTTCTTTTTGTCGAGCGCTTCGCGGATTCTTTCTGCGTTGACGCGTCTGATTCTGGCGCTGGTGTGCGCGGACGAGGTTTCAAAGCCTGCCTGCCAGCCCAAAAGGGAAGTGGCGTGATAGCCCAGCTTTTCAATTGCCATCGCCAGCAGTGAAATGGAAATCTGCTCGCCTGCGGCAAGAAGCATATCCTTCTCTCGTCTGGAGGCATTGGGGTTGATTTCGTCCGCCTTGGCAATCAGGTCGTCGGTGGTGTCGCCCTGTGCGGAAACAACTACCACAACATCGTTGCCCTTTGCGAATGTGTCGGTTACGATTCTCGCAACGTTCATGACACGCTCGGCGTCGCGCACGGATGTGCCGCCGAATTTCTGTACAATTAAACTCATGTGCCTTTACTCCTTTTCTATTTTATAACCCAAGTGAATAGGGGATAGAAAACTTTTATACCATAAAATAACAATTGACGCGCCACTCGTCCGATGTTGATGCAACACCGATTTCGCCATAGGCGCACTGCCTGCCGCGGCTCGCGGCTAAATATCTCCGATGCGGATGGTGGACATCACCTGCACGCCGTCGGCTCTCAGCGCGGCGCACTTGTTTTCAAATTCGCCGTATGCCATCTCGCCGGTCAGCACGGCAATTTCGCCGTCGCCGTTGGCAACGGTGATGTCGCCGAACGCCTTTTGCGCCTTTGCCTCGGCGTCGTCGCCCGAAAGACGGAGATACATCGCCGAAACGCTGTCCTTGTAGCTGATGATGTTGCTGCCGTCGCCGTCAGCCCAGAACAAAAAGCGTCTTGCCTTGAGGTGCTTGCAGCAGTCAACCACGTCGGCAACCACCGCGCTGGCGGTGGGCAGCTTGCCTGCGCCCTTGCCATAGAACACCACGTCGCCGGTGCAGTCGCCGCGAACCATAATGCCGTTGAACTCGTAGTCGATGTTTGAGAGCTGGCTCTTGAAGGGAACCAGCATGGGAGCGGTCAAAATGTCAATTTTGCCGCCTTCGAGCTTTTTGACTCTGCCGATCAGCTTAATCACATAGCCAAAGCCCTTGGCAAGCTTGACGTCGCTGAGCGTAATGCCGGTAATGCCCTCGGTATGTACGCTGTCGGGATAAATGTGTCTGCCGTAGGCGAGAGACGCCAAAATACAGATTTTGCGGCAGGCGTCGTGGCCGTGAATGTCGGCGGAGGGGTCGCGCTCGGCAAAGCCCAAATCCTGCGCCAGCTTGAGCGCGTCGGCAAACTGCATGCCGTCGTCAATCATTTTGGTGAGGATAAAGTTGGTGGTGCCGTTGAGAATGCCGGCAACCTCGTTGACGTTGTTGGCAACCAGGCACTGGTTCATCGGACGGATAATCGGAATACCGCCGCCGACGCTTGCCTCGAACATGAAGTTGACGTTTTCTTCCTTTGCAATCGCCAACAGCTCGGCGCCGTGATCGGCAACCAGCTCCTTGTTGGAGGTGACAACGCTTTTGCCTGCCTTTAAGCAGCGCTTAACAAATTCGTATGCAGGATGAATGCCGCCCATGACTTCCACAACCACGCGGATTTCGAGGTCATTGACGATTTCCTCAAAATCCTTGGTGAAGCGGTCGGCAACGGGGCTGTCGGGAAATTCGCGCAAGTCAAGAATCTTCTTGATGTAAATTTCCTCGCCCAAGCCGGCGTAAAGCTTCTGTTTGTGCGTCAGCAGGATTTCGGCAACGCCGGAGCCAACCACTCCGTGTCCCATAATTGCAACTGATACCATAATTATCTACCCTTTCTATGCCTGAGCCGCAAGGCTCTTTTCGTTTTGCTGAATGTTCCTTTGTTACGGCTGTGCGCCGTCTGCGCCGCCTTGAGGCTCGCCGCCCTCCTGCGGTGCTTCGCCGCCTTCCTGGGGCGCTTCGCCGCCGCCTTCGCTGGCTTCGCCGCCGCTTTCCTGCGGTGTTTCGCCGCCGCCTTCGCTGGCTTCACCGCCGCTTTCCTGGGGCGTTTCGCTGCCTCCGCTGGCTTCACCGCCGCCGACGTCGCTGACTTCACCCGCGTAGGACGTGTCGCCGCCGGCTTCGCTGCCGTAGCCGACATCGCCGTAGTATGCCTCGCCGAACGCCGGCATATTGTCCTGCGTGTAATAGCCGACATATTTTCCCTCGACATAATCCGTCGAAACAACCAAGCCGGTCAGGGGGTTGTAGGTCGCGGCAATCACGTTGGGGGAAAGGACGTATTCTTTGTGTTCCTTGTTTTTCAAATATTCGCTCATGACGGTGTTGAAGAACTTTGCCGAGCGCGTGGTGTCGGTGATGGTGTCGGGCATGTCAAAGCCCGTCCAGGTCGCCATAACCGCGTAGGGCGACATGCCGCAGAACCAGCAGTCCTTGTCGTCGTTGGTGGTACCGGTTTTGCCGATGATGTCCCAGCCGGGAATCGCGGCGAACATCGCGCGCGTGTGCTGGCTGTTGGTTACGTTGTAGTGCAGCAAACGGTTCATAATCGTCGCGGTTTCGGCGGAATATGCCTCGCGCGGAACCTTGTCGCGGTTGTCGATAATGACGTTGCCCTCGCTGTCGGTGACGTAGTAGTAGGTGTACGGCTCATAGTAGAGGCCGCCGTTGCCCATATAGGTGAACGCCGCCGCCATTTCGCGCACGCTCACACCGCCGTTCATACCGCCGATGGAGAGCGAACCGATTTGATAGCTGTCTTTTTCGTCGAGCATTTTAAAGCCCATTTTGGTGACCGCCTGCTCGTACGCTTCACCGGGGCCGCCGATGAGCTTCATCACCTGCACCGCCGTGGCGTTGGAGGAGTACTCAATCGCGTCGGGCAGAATCATCTGACCGAAATAGGAGCCGTAGGCGTTGCGCGGACCGGGAATTTTGTTGCCTTCGCCGTCGATTTCGTAGTCGTCAACGGGCTCGTCGAGCACCATGGAGGAGTAGTAGAGCTGACGTCTTTCAAGCGCGAGCGGATAAACCAGCACGGGCTTGATGGAGGAACCGGGCTGCAGCGCCGAGTGCGTTGCTCTGTCCCAGTCGAGGGGGCCGGTTTTGCGCTGCGAGCTGCCGACGGTGGCGATTACCCTGCCGTCGAAGTCCATCAGCACCGAGCCGATTTGAATGTCGGGGTCGGCGCTTTTGTCCATGTTCAGCGCCGCGCTTTCGATGAAGTCCTGCATTTTTTCGTCCATCGCGCTGTAAATGCTCAGGCCCTCGGTGTAAATTTTTTCGCTTGCCGCGCCCTCGCTGATGTTATACAGCTTTGCCAAATCGGCGCGCAGGTCGTAAATCATCTGGTTGTAGTACCAGTTTTGAACATTGCTGTCATCGTCGTCGTCATCGTCGTCGTGGTCGGACGAAAAGCCGACGAAGGTCATTTTGTCGGATTCCGCCTTTGCCGCGTCGAACTCGTCCTGCGTAATCTTCTTTTGATCGAGCATTTCGTAAAGGATGTTTTCGCGGCGGACGCGGTTGTTTTCGGGATACAGCAGCGGATTCCAGTGCGAGGGGTTTTGCGTAATGCCGGCAATCGCGGCGCATTCCGCCAGCGAGCAGTCCTTGATGCTCTTGCCGAAATACAGCTGTGCCGCCGCCTCAACGCCCTGGCAGTTGTTGCCGTAGTTGACGACGTTGAGATACGCCTCAAGAATTTGCTCCTTGGTGTATTCCTGCTCGAGCTTGAGCGCCTTGGTAATCTCGCGCAGCTTTCGGGTGATGGACACCTCGTTATCGTCGGTGATGTTCTTGATCAGCTGCTGGGTGATGGTGGAGCCGCCGTAGGAGTCCCTGCCGCCGACAAGCGCGCCGACAGCGGAG
>CADBSZ010000140.1 GCA_902797525.1 uncultured Ruminococcus sp.
CTGTATCAAGGTTTTCCCTGATACAACCGTTTTGCGCCGAAGCAAAATTACTTCATGCTGTTCTCGTAAGACTCGATCATTCTCTTAACCATCTGACCGCCGACAGAACCTGCCTGACGGGAGGTGAGGTCGCCGTTGTAGCCCTGTTTCAAATTGACCCCGACTTCGTTGGCACATTCCATTTTAAAACGGTTCATGGCTTCCTTTGCTTCGGGTACGTTGATCTGATTGTTGTTGCTTGCCATTGTTCTTTCTCCTTAACTTTATCTATTTCAAGCGGCGAATTGCCCTCGCAACTTGTCGCCGCAATAGTATTATTAGAAGAAAAATCTTTTTTATCGCTTGTAAAATTTGTTAGTCAAAAAAACGCGATATACCACCATAGGTTTCTGCAGGAAGCAAAGAATCGATATCTATGATGGGTAATCTCATTGGACGATTAATGATAAATGGTGTCGCTTTTTTCCTTTTTGGGGCTTCCGTTGATGACCGGAATTTTCATTTATGTCAGTTCCTTCCGCATATAGATAACCTCCTGATACCCTGTCAGACGGGATTTGAAGTCGCGCGGATTTCTGCCGTATTCCGTGAATCCGGCTTTTTCATACATCCGCACCGCGCGTTCATTTTCGGCGACGACCTCCAGCTCCATCTGTTCATAGCCGGCTTTCTTTGCGCACTCAATACAAGCTTCGGTCAGAGCGCGTCCGACGCCGAGTCCCCAGTAGCTCTTATCAATACTGATTCCGAATTCGCAGCGGTGTCTGAGCTTGAACTTCGGGCTTTTCTGTTCGATTCCTGCCGAGCCGATCACCCTGCCGTCAATCTCCGCAAGAATTTCAATCTCGTTCCCGCTGTCGGTTTTCTTTTGCAAAAAATCCGCCTCTTCCTCAGCGGTGAAGGTAATTTCGTCCGGATAGGTCAGCAGATTGTCTGTCTGTTCATGCGTCAGAATAAAAATATCCAGCACCGCCTGTCCGTCCTGCGCCGTTCCGTTGCGGAGGGTGCAGGTTTTTCCGTTTCTTAATTGAATTGTTTGATGATATTGCATTTTGATTTCTCCGTTAAATTTGTTTCTTTTTTCTCGGTATTCTTATCTTATCATCTTAAACATTCCCGGGCCGTCCCACTCGCAGGGGCGTTCCTCGAAGCCGTGCTTTTGATAGAATTTTACCGCTTCCTTTGAGCTAATCAGTTCCAGACTCACCGCCCAATCAGGGGCGATATTCGCTTTGATATATTGCTCCAACGCGTTCAGCAGCAGCGAGCCGACGCCCTTTGACTGATAGTCGGGCACAACGGCAAAATCCTTGATGTAAAACGACATTCCGCCGTCGCCGATTAGCCGCACCATGCCGACGGGTATATCTTCATCATAAGCCGTGAAGGCTGCAATCGTGTTCTCCAGCGCTTTCTGCACCTGTTCAATTCCCGGCGGCTCCCAGCCGACAGAGGCGTAAAGCCGCAAAAACCGCTCGGGCGATAAGTTGTTGATTTGTATCGTCAATGCCATCATTTTCTCCTTTTATACACGCATATACACATCGCAGAAGTGGCGGATATGCCGCTCAATGCTCTCGGTAATCTCCTGCTCGTATTGCGGCTGTCTGTCCGCTTTGGCGATTAAAAGAACGACCTGCGCCGTCAGCTCATTGGCAAGCAGCGCGGGATTGTCTTTGACAAACAGCCCCATTTCCATCATACCTTCAATGATTTTTGCGTACATTTTTTGAACGCCCTCGAGCTGATGGCGCGTGGTGATGTCGGCAAGTCTGTCGTTGCGGAATTGCTCCTGCACCAAAAACCGGCGGATTTTTCGTATCATTGGGTCGTGCATGGTGAACAGGATTCTTTCCATTGTTACGCGGATAAATTCCTCTCTGCTCTCCGGCAATTTGCGAAGGTGCTGTTCCGAACCAAAATATTCCTCATACCGCGCTTCCGAGTTGTCAATCAGCGCATTTAAAATATCCTCCTTGCCCTTAAAATGCTTGTACAGCGACGGAGCTTTAATGCCCACCTTTTCCGCAATTTGCTCTACGCCTGTGCCGTCGTAACCGTTCTTCGCAAACAGCGTCAGCGCTTCGTCCAATATTTTATCCTTTGTGGTCATACGTTCCCCCAAAAATAAAGCTAATAATCCTTAGCTTTATTATAGCTAAAGCTTATTAGCCTGTCAAGTGCATAACGCAGTTTTGTGTGGAATTGCGTGGAATAATGATTGCTTTTGCGGCAAATCATTTTAAAAAAGCGTCAGCCGGCTCACCAAAAGCAAGCCGGCTGACGGATGATGTGATATTATTTTTTAAATTCAAAGAAATCCATTTGCGCAAAGCCCGTCGGCATCGGTATCGTATACATATAAATAACGGCGAACACCAAAAACACAACGGCAATCAGCATGACCGCGATTCTGTTCGGCATATTTTTGAAGGTGCCGACGATACCGAGCAAAAAGAGCGTCAGCGAATAGATGACGGTGACAAGGTTATAGGAGTCACCCTTGGTGTTGTCACGCATACCTTCTTCCAGCAGCTCCTGTGACTGTTCAAGCTTTTCCTGCGCCGAACCAAAATATCTTTCAGTCATTCCGGGCATTTTAAACGGACTGTCTTCGTTGTTTTCCTCCATCCATTTAACGCCCGCGGCAAGATTTTCGCTGAGATTATCCTTTTTGAACGCCTCAATTTTTTCGTTGATGAGGGCTATTTTTGTCTGATCGCCGTCAGCCTTTGCCGATTCCAGCTCATAGTAATATTCCTTTGCCGTGTTCCACGCCATATAATCGGAAAGATACATCTGCATACTCAGATTGTATTCCGCCGTGCCCCGCGACGCCATGTTATTGCTTTTGGTAAAGTTGATGGACTGGATTCCGCCGTGCAGCGAACCAATCCATGTCGCCCATGCCGAAAGCAGCGTGGTGACGCCGAGAAGAACAGCGACAACCGTTTCGAGCCGTTTGGTTGTCAAAATGGATTTTCGGCCCTTGAGCGCGTTGCCCGGAGGGGTATCGCCGGATTTGACAGTTTCGGTCTTGGCTGATTCGGATTTTTGACTTGTCATATCTACACCCCCTGCCGTAACAATGCGTTCGCCTTTCAGCAAATGATTCTAATACTATTTTCTGATAGAAAGCAGACAACTTTCTGTCAGAGAGAAAACGCTTGGCGCGTTTTCCAATTGCGCAAAAGCGCAATTGCCGTCTTATAC
>CADBSZ010000141.1 GCA_902797525.1 uncultured Ruminococcus sp.
AAAATTCGGGGCAATGATTCCTGCTGTCAGAGCAGGAAAATGACATCGTCAAAGCCTGTCACGCTAAAGATTTCCTTCACCTCATCCGACGCGTCCTTCAAAAGGGCAAGATACCTGTCCCTCCGTTGTCCTGAAATCCATCATTCTCTATATCATCTTAAATAGCTTTTCAGTTCATCAACACGCGCCGCCATATCGTTCCAGCCCAGCCAATACAAATTGCCGAGCTTATCCATATCGCCGTCGAAACGCGTGACCTCAACCGGTTTTGAGGGCGCTATCAGGAAGATTTCGCCGTTTTCGGCTTGCTTTTCCAGCAGGTCAACCGTTCGGTTAAACTCTCCGTTGACCTTTTCAAAGCTCTGAATGAAATTGGGGTACTTGCGGTACACGGTTTTGGTAAGCTTTGACGCGCCCGGTTTTCTGCGGTAGCTCAGCTCGCGGGTTCTGACAACGACGGTTTTTTCGCCGTTATGAAGCCCTTGCCATGAGAGAGGGATTTTTTCGGCGCAGCCGCCGTCCAGATACGGCACACCGTCAATCATCACAGGCTTGGAGACAAACGGCACGGTTGCGCTTGCCTGCACTGCACGGAACAAATCACATTTGCCCTTTTCAAAATATTCTGCCTTGCCTGTCAGCAGATTTGTGGCAGACACTGCGAGCTGTCGGTCCGGCGCATAAAGCCGTTTTTCATCCAGCGGAAACTTTTTGAGAATTTCATGAAACAGATACGAAAACCCGGTGATTCCCTTGTCGCGTTTCAGCGCGCCGATACCGCAGTAATTTTTATCATGGCGGTACGTCAAATCAATCCGCGCACCCCAGCCGATTTGCCCGGAAACATAACCGATAGCGGAAAGCGCACCTGCGGAAACACCTGTTACCGTGGTGAGGTTGATGTCGTGCTTCATCATGCAATCGAGCACACCGAGCGTATATAAGCCCTTCCATCCGCCGCCTTCCAGCACCAAATTACCCTTTGCCGGCGTATTACCGGCACTGCCGGAAGGAAGCTTGTCTATATCCCTATATATTTTCATTTTGCTGTATTCTCCTTGGCTGCTTATTAGAGCACGTCCTTGATTTCTGCTTTGCCCGACACAAGCTTTTCGGAATACCGCTCTAAGGTCATCGAAGCAGGAATCCATGTGTTGAAATCACCACAGTCGGAAATGGTTATGGTAAACCTCCGTGATTTCGGGACACATTCTGTTTTAATCATATCACGCCGCAACGGAAAATTCAAGGCAATACCGCATCATTCAGGTGTGCGGTGTTGCCTCAATAAAATATTTTATGCCAATTCTTGATTACAGTCCGCTAAAGTGATATAATAAACCATCAAACAGCAAATAGCCCATTATCGGAGGTGTATTAGATGATCAACCAAATTGATATGGAAAGCATTGGGCATTTTGTCCATTCAAACGGAAACGAAACGCTGACGATTGTTGTAAGAGTGACGCTGACGGAGGAAATCAATACCGCGCATATGCAAACGGCGCTTGAAAAAGCCGCGCAGAGGTATCCGAATTTTCACTCGGTGCTCGCAACCGACGGCAAAGGCCTTGCGTATGAGCTTTCAAACGACAAACCTGTTTTGCAGGCCGGCGACAAAAAAAGAAAGCTCGCGTCCGACAGGCTTCACGGTTTTCCGTACTGTGTTTGCTGCGAGGGCAATATGCTCAAGCTCAGCGTTCACCACGGCATCACGGACGGCTACGGAGTGACCGAATTTATTAAAACGTTATTGTATTATTATCTGAAGGAGAGCGGCAAGCCGGTTGCGGCTGACGAAAACATCAGGCTGCTTGAAGCCGCATATGATGCAGCGGCAGAGCAAGAATTGTCGCACCTGAAATATTATGACAGAGATTTTAAGCAGGAGCAGCCGCAGTTTGGCGAAGCGAAGCTGTTTTCGCTTCCCGTTGCATATTGGGATGAAGCCGGAAAATATGCGTTCAGGCATTTCAAGCTGTCGATGTCTGTCAAACAGATTGCGGGCTTTGCCCGTCAGTGCGGCTCGTCCGTAACAGGACTGATCAGCGCGATTATGTGCAAGGCGTTTCAGACCGCCTACGACCTTGAGGGAAAGCTGCTCATCAACAGCATCACCTCCAATTTCAGGCGGCTGCTGCCGAGCGATTCGCTTCATAATTTTTCGGGTTGGTTTTTGTCGTTTTACACGCCCGAAATGCAGGGGATGAGCCTTGCGCAAAC
>CADBSZ010000142.1 GCA_902797525.1 uncultured Ruminococcus sp.
GGCACCAGCGACAGGCTAAAGGCAATGCGGTAGCTGTTGTCGCCCAGCGACATGCCTGTTATGGCAATCAGAATTGCGATGATATACAACGGTCTGAAGCTAAGATACACGCCCACTGTAACGAATACAAAAAAGCAGATGAAAAGGACTTGCGTCAGGCTTTTCCTGTTAATTGTAAATTTCAAGAAATCATCGCTCCTTTGTTGATGAGGTAACACAGCTTTGATAAGCGCCGACAGCGGTTTTTGCTGCGGCGTCCCAGCTGTATTGCCGGCTGAGCGCCAGCGCGTTTTGCGAAAATTCGGGAAAGTGTTGCCGCGCATGCACGGCCTGCCGCAGCGTGGCGGCAATGGTAGGCTCTGTCTTGCCTGCGTTCCAGCCGGCGTCACAATCCGCTACTGTCTGTGCAAAGGTGGTGCCCTCCGACAGCAAACAGGGCAAACCGTAGGAAAGCGCCTCCAGCACGCCCATGGGCATGCCCTCTGTGCGCGAGGTTTGAATAAACACATCCGCGTCAAGCAGCACGCGGTGTTTGTCCTCGCCAAACACGGCAGGGTGAAGCGTAACCAGTTCGTCAACGCCGTTTTGCGCAATCAGACGCTCCATTTCGGGAAGATAGGAAACGCCGCGGTCGTCGGCAGGACCGTAAATATCCAGTGTGCAGCCATGCCGCGCCAAAAAGTCCTTTTGGGCGCCAAACGCCTGAAGCATTAAGTCCAGACCTTTGATATAGGGCAGGATTCTTCCCACATACACAAAGCGGACGCCCCATATGTGAAATTCCGTCTTTGTTTTTGGGGGAGGGTTGATGCCGTTAGGGGCAATAAAAATCCGCTTTCCCATCACGCTTTGCGCTTTTTCCTGCTCTGTCAGGCACTGAATGCCTGCCGCTTGATTACAAAAACGCTTAAACAGCAGCAGATTGGCCGCCGTTTTTTTGAGGCGGCTCTTTTTTTGCGCGTTTTTTTTCAGCGCACCGTGCGGAACAATGATATAGGGAATGTTCTGCCGGCGCAATTGCTTTGCAAGGGAAAGATAGCGCGGAATGTACAGCTCGTGAAACACCGCCAAATCGGGGCGGCAATAGGGGGGCGGCAGCTGTTCTAAGGAAGCGGCGGTAAACACCTGCTCCAAGCCGTCGATTTTCAGCGGTTGTCCCAAGTTCCAAAGCGCCGCGTCAACATACTTACGCTGCGCCTTGACGTGCTGCGGTACGGCAATGTGAACGCCGTTGCTCAAATCGTCACTTAACGGGCAAATGTGTAAAACAACCATTAAAACTCCTTATTTTCTCAGCAATTTATAGACAAATCTTCGGGCAAAGTTCGGCATGATACACACAATAAAGTGAGGGTACGCGCTGAAAAAATACTCTTTGCGGTTAATCCAGCCCGATCTCAGCAATTTCTTTCGGAAACGAAGCATCTGTTTGCCGAAGGCAACGCCGCCGCGCCGCTGTGTTTGTGCACTGGGACAGCGCACCTTTACCAAAACGTCGGACAGATTCGCCGCCTTGGCTCCGCTTTTCAGCACCTTAATCCACAGGTCATAATCCTCGAATACCCGAAGGCTGCGGTCATAACCGCCAACCTGATCGACAACGGATTTTCGGAACATGGTGGCGACGTGATTGAACGGAATTCTGGTTTTGCTGTATTGCAAAATTTCTTCCTGTGTCAGCGGCAGCACTCTTTTGGCAAAGGGCTCATCGGGATTTTCGTCAAATTCCTCAATGGTGCCGCTGATAACGGCCAGCTCGGGATTGCTCTTAAACGCTGCCAGTTCTTTTTCGCAGCGGTCGTCAACGCTGATATCGTCGCTGTCCATGCTGGCAATCAGCTCACAGCGGCAATGCTGCATCGCTTCGGCGCGCGAATAGCCCGGGCCGTGGTTTTCGGGAATGCGCACTACATCCAGCCGGCTGCCGAAATCGCCGATCACCGCGTCAAGCTCCGGCGTCAGCGGACCGTCGCACACCACAACAATTTGCGCCGGGGGAACGGTTTGCCGGAGCATACTCTCGATGGCGGTTTTGAAATGCGCGGGATGATCCTTTGCATAAACCGACATCAGCACGGAATAGTCCATTTAACGTTCTCCTCGGAAATTATTTATATTCGTAATAGTAGTAGTACTTGGAATTGTTTTTATAGGCTTTTCTTGCTGCGGGCTTGCTGTTGTATACAAAGCCCAGCACGTTTGCATTGGCAAAGTTGAGCTGGCGGATGGTTTCGTCCATCTGCGAAACTTCGGTGGAGCCGTGCAGCATGACAATCAGATAACCGTCGATGACCGACGACAAAATCGCCGAGTCGGAAACCACGCAAACGGGCGGAAAGTCGACGACAATGTAGTCGTAAACGGTTTTCAGCGCCTCAATCAGCTCGGTCATCTGGGGCGACTCAATCAGCTTGGTGGGATCGGGCGGAATGGTTCCTGCGGGAATCACGTCAATGCCGAACTCGTCGTTGTGAACAACGGGCAGGCGGTTGTAGCCCTCCTCGTCTGCAAGATAGTCGCTCAGGCCGGGGCGGTTTTCCATGCCCAGCTTGGCGGCGACGGTGGGAATACGCATGTCGCAGTCCACGATGACAACCTTTTTGTCAATCTGTGCCAGCGAAATGGCAAGGTTGACCGAAACGGTGCTTTTGCCCTCGCCGCGGTTGGCGCTGACAACGCCGATGCAGCGGTTCTTTTTGCCGGGCAGCGAAAAGGTGACGTTGGTGCGCAGGGTTTTGAAGGATTCCTGCATAGAAAAGGAGGAATCGGGACTTAACAGCATTTTTTTCGCGTCAAAAATTTTGCTGTTTTTCTTTTTCTTTTTGGAAAACAACATGGCTTATTTCTCCTCCTTCTTTTGCTTTCTGCCGGCGGATTCATAGGACTGATAATACTCGTTTTGCGCGTAGTTGTAGCCCTTGGTTTCATACAAATTGGGAATAACGCCGATAACGGGCAGGTTGTAGCGTCCCTCAAGGTCGCCCTCGCCCTTAATGGTATCGTCGCGGAAATAGCGAATCAGCACATACACCAGTGCGACAACCGTGCCGACCAGCGCGCCGAGCAGGGATGAAGCAAAGTAGCTCGGGCCGTAGCGTTCCTTCGGCGCCTGCGGCGCGTCAACGATTTTCATCGAGCTGCCTTCTACGATTTGTCCCATGTGGGTGGGAGCGGTGTTGGCAATCGCCTGCGCCAGCTTGTAGGAGGTGGCGGCGTTGGTGGTGATGACGGTTACGCGAATCAGCTGGGTGGAGGTTTCCACTTCGGCGGACACGCAGCTTGCCAACTGCTCGTAGGGCATGTCGAGGTTCATAAACTCAGCGGAAGCCGTCAGCACGTTATTGCTGGTGAGAATCCGCGAGTAGGTTTGCACCAGCTCCTTGGAAGCCTGAATGTCCTGCGTGGACACCGCCTCTTTGTTCGCCTGCACCTTGTTGTTGACAAACGCCGTGAAGGACGAGCGGTAGGTGGGCTTCACAAAAATGCGCGTGTAGCCCTGGAACAGCAGCGCAAACAAAATTGCGCCGAGCACAATCAGCCACAGCTTTTTGACAATCGCCGACAGCAGGGGCGCAATATTGACCTCAATTTCGCGCGCGGGGCTGTCGGGAGCAGTGTTGTTAACAATTTCTTTTTCCATGTTGTTACTCCTGTCAGTTTATTTTTGCTCGGAAGCGTCGCTTTTTATTTTGTGAATCGTCTGAATTTCCCGTTTTAAATACCGCCTGTGCCGGATGGGGTTGACGATGTTGCGGTAAACCAGGAAAAACGGATAGATGATTTTGTGGTTGTAAACAAAGGGATGGGAATATTTGAAGCGCGAAATATCAGGGAAAATCCGCTTGAAATAATACCTTGCGCCGGTGGGGCTTTTGTTTTGCGCCGCCGCTTGAAATTCCTTTTTAAACAGGTTTTCAAAATTGCCGAAGGTGCCGCAGGAAAGAATAAATTGCAGCATTTCGCTTTCGTCGGCGCTAAGCCTTTCCAAATTCTTTTTCATTTGCTCCGGCTGCGAAAACAAGCCGCTCGCAAGGCTGCGCAGCGTGCGCTCAAACTGCTCGGCTCCAAGCTTGCGCATTTCGCTTTCAATGTACTTGAAGTTAAGCTTTAGCTTGCCGCAGTTGAGCAGCACATACTCGTCCGCCACGGTTCGAAAGCCCGTGCCGCGGTTTTTATAGTGCTTATAGGCGTGCGCGACGAAAAAGATATAAAAATCGTCGTCGGAAAAGTGAAAGCCGAAGCCGTTGCCCTCATCCTTTATCAGCCGCGAATTCACGTCGCGATAATAGTTGGCAATCTCGATATAATAATCATTCAGCTCAACCAGCTCGCGGTGAATTTCAAAATTATAAAACGGATCCTTGGAATATTCGTCCGCCGCAAAGTTGTCGCACCGCATAAAATAGCCGCGCTTTTCCATAAACGCCCTGACCGTTTTCATATAGGACGGGTCAATCAAAATGTCGTTGTCGGCAAACTCGCGCGTGCCGTAGCTCGGATAGTAGGCGTTGAGCACCGCGCCCTTGAGCGGCATGTACCAAATGCCGTTTTTCTCAAGAAAGTCAATAATCAGCCTGCGCTCCGCGTCAAACAGCATGGTCTTTTTGACGGAGTTGTTCAGCGCGTTTGTCCAGCGGTGCTTTTCCGCGGCATCGGCGCTTTTAAATGCCTTGGTGCCGGTCAGCGCCTTGGCGGCAAGCGCGGTCATGTTGTGTCCCAGCGTCATTTGCCACAGGGCGTCAAAATCTGCCTCGTTCGCTTGGGCGGCTATGCCGTTGACGGCGCAGGCAGTGAGATATAAATACAATTCGGTTGTGTTCATGATTTGGTTCCGCCTTTGAGCTTGCGTTTTATTTTTCCGCCGAAGCGTCTTGCCTTGTGCAGGACAAAGCGGATGGGATAGATGAAATTCCACACACGCGAATACACCCGAAAGCCCGTGCTGTTAACGGAAATAGTCTTGCCGTTGCGCTTGAATTCCGTCAGCACGCCGACAATGCGGTTGTCGGTGATGCCGTATTCTTTTGCAAAGGTGTTGTCGCCGCGAATCACATAGTCGTTGTCGCGCACCTCAATAATGCGGTGAAGCACGTAGCGGTTGCCGCTGCGGCGGTAGAGGGGGATGTCGTATTTTCTCAGCCGTCCGTCATAGGTGCGGATAACGACCAAATCGCGGTTTTCCCTGAGCATGGGGCGCATGCTGACGCCGCGCGTTTTATACACCAAAACCCCGTCGCGCTTTAAAATTTCCTCAAAGGTGTCGGTTGCGCTCATTCGTCGAGCGCGCCGATTTTGCGCAGGCTGGCGATGACCATGTCAACGTCGTCGGCAATGTCGCCGCGCGCGTCCTCGCCGTATTTGGCGCACATTTTTTCCACAACCGCGTCGCGGGTGGTGTCCTCTTTAAAATGATTCACAATTTCCGCCGCAGTCTGGTTGCTGCGCACAATGCCGCTGAACCCCGCGTCGCCGGTTGCCACCATTACCTGGGTGCCGTCGATGTCCTGTGTCAGAAAATTTTTGTTTAATTTCATGTCGCTTTCCTTCCCTTTTTGTCATAAGACAAATTTTCGCATAATAATTCATACTATACTATTATATCACATTTTGCAATACAGTCAAATAGTTTTTCGCCGAAAGGCATAATTTTTTTAAGAACGTTATTTATTGCGAAATCTTGCGAAAAAGCAATAAAAAAGCGGCGCAAAGCCAAGCCTTGCGCCGAAAGCAGCGGTTATTCGGTTGTGAGTGCCGCGACAGCGGCTTTTGCCGCGTCAAGGCTGTCGGTGCAGGTCATGCCAAAAAGCCGGACGCTGCTTAAAAGCCGGTGCTCCAGCTCGGTAATGTGCAGGGCTTCCTGCGGCGTTGTGCCGCGGAGGGACGCGCAAAACAGCAGAGGAAACATTTGGGAGGGGGATAAGGGAGCGACCTGGTTTTTATCACCGCGCGCTAAGCTGACAATCGCCGCCAAAGGCGCGGATTCAATCGGCGGCTTTTCAATAAGGCCCCACGGATTTGCATAAACCGTTGCCGCGCCTCCGTCAATGCGGATAAAGGGCTTGTCGTCGTTGATGATGAAGGCTTCTTCTCCCAGTAACTCCAGCCAGCGCCGCGTGTGGGTGGATTTTCCGGTGCCGCTGGGGGCGATGAACAGATACGCCCTGCCCTTGTACACAACCGCCGAGCCGTGCGTCAGCAAAAAATCGCGCTTGAGCAATTCGTGCGCCAGCAAGTCGAGCAGCGCGCTTGCTTCGACGGCAATTGCCGGATAATGATACTCCTCCGCGCCGCGCAGCCTGTCGTTATGACGGAATTTTTGGCGGATAGCGTCCATGTCGGCGGCGGTGGGGCATAGGGAACATTCCGCCTTTTCGTCTGTAAAATACGGTCGGAAATATTTTACCGTGCGTTCATGCCTGAGCTCAATTGCGGCGGTCATGCCGGCAATTTTAACGTTGTAGCTTGCCATATTGCTTTTGATACACCTTTATCAGTTTTTTCAAATCTCCGGTCGGAGCCTCGGTTTCTTCGCCGTTGATTTCGTTGGTAATTTTGGTTGTTTCGGCGGTGACGAACATGTTGAATGCGTTGCCCGAAAACGACTCCGCGCCGGGGGTTTCATGTTCGAGCACGCTGTCGATGGTTTTCAGCATTTCGCCCAAAAAGGCGCGCTCCGCCAGCAGCATTTCGCCGGCGAGGGCATACTGCGCGTCCTCAAACTGCACCTCCACCGCGGGATGCTTGCCGCGGATGGTGCGAACCTTATATTTCATGCTGCTCACGCTCCTTCATAAACGGGATAGGCGGTGGTGATTTTTTTGCTATTGTTGAGATACATGTCAATCTCCAGGTCGCCGCTGTAGCCAATCCACAGCTCGCCGTGAGGGTTGCTTTTGTCGCTCATCGCGTCGTCATACGCTTCGTTAATCGCGTCCACCACCTGCTGGGGCGACCAGCTTTCGGGATAAAACGAGCTGAAGCCGTTTTTCTTTTTGCCGTCCACCTTTACCTTCGCGGTAAAAACGCCGTGGCGGTCGGGCGCGCTTTCGGTGCCCTCAATAATTTCGCCCTTGCTGTCGGTCACGCGGCTGTAGTGATAGCCCGTGGCGTTGCCCTTGCCGTTAATCGTGCCGTCAAAAATATGGTTGAGCGTGTTTTTGGCAAAGTTCTGCGTGTTTTTCAGGGACGATATGTCCGCCATGGTGTAGTATCCGGCGGTGCCGTTTAGCTGCTCCTCCGCGCTCGTCAAATTGTCGAGTACGCTTGCGATTTCCCCGGCAAGCTCAGACTCGGTTTTTTGCGTGCTTTGCTCTGTGCGCGAGCCGCTGTCGGTGAAGTTGATGTTTACATGACAGCCGCCGAGCAGCATCGCCGCCGCCAGCAGTGCGACCAACACGGCGGTTATTTTGCGTTTCATGGTTTTTCCTCCTTTATTGCGCTTTTGTTCTTCCATTTTCCGCTTCGCCAGCGGTATATCATCAGGACGCCGCGCACCGCTTCGTCGGCGGCGAGCGCAATCCAGAGTCCGTAAATTCCCATGCCGAGCACCACCGCGAACAGGTAGGAGCCGAGCACGCTGATGACCCACATCGAGAAAATCGCGCAGGCGGTGGGGAAGTAAACGTCGCCCGCGCCGCGCAAACAGGCAATCAGCACCAAATTGGTCGTGCGCCCGAACTCGAGCGCGATGTTAATCAGCAGCACCGCCGCGCCGAGCTCGATTACCGTCGGGTTCTTCGTGAAAAAGCCGAGCAGCTGATAGCGCAGCAACACCCCGAGCAAACAGGCGCTCATGGTAATCGCCAGCGCGGTCAGGTGCGATTTCACGCCCTGACGGTACGCCTCGTCCGTTTTTCCGGCGCCCGTGAGATGCCCGATCAGTATTTGCGACGCCTGACCGATTGCCACGGCAAAAATGTAGAAAAACATAGTGATGTTCTGCACATAGGTTTTGGCAATCAGCTCCTCCTCCAACAGAAAGTTGAGCACCATCGAGGTGATGACGAGCTGCGAGAGGTTGTACAAAAAGGTCTCGAGCGCGCCGGGAACGCCGATTTTCAGCATGTCGCCGATGTCCCTGAGCGGAAACGGCTTTAAGAATTTAAAAATAGAAATGCTCTCGACCTTTTTAAACAGCACCACCGCCAAAACAGCAGTGCCGATGACGCGGCTGACGGTGGTGGCAACCGCCACGCCCGTCACGCCCATGTCGAACACCAGCACAAACAGCATGTCCAGCCCCGTGTTGATGATGTTCATGCCCACGGTGACGAACATGGAAATCTTGGTCATGCCGTGGTTGCGGATAATCACCGCCATTGCCGTGAGCACCGCCTGCAAAAAGATGAAGCCGCCCACAATCGACAGATATTCGCCCGAGAGGCTCAAAATTTCGCCCTTCGCGCCGATGAAGCTCAAAATCGGGCGGTTGAACAACAAAAACACCGCGCTCACCAGCAGGCCGGCGACAAGGTTGAGCACCAGCGACAGCGCCGCGATTTTGGACGCGTCGCGCTCGCGCCGGGCGCCGAGGTACTGCGAAATCAGCACCGCCGAGGCGGTGGACACCACCGAGAACACAATGGTGGTAATCGAGGTTGCCTGATTCGCCGTGTTGACCGCGCTCGCGGCGAGGTCATTGTATTGGCTGAGCACAAACACGTCCACAATGCCCAGCAGCATAAACAGCGCGGTTTCGATGAATATCGGCCACGCCAGTCCGAATAAGGTCAGTTTTTTCTCCTGCATGCCGTCACTCCCTGCAAATCAGCACGCCGCCGTCTTTGAGCACGCCGTTTTTGAAGCGGTCGGCAAACAGAATTTCGCCCGTCGCCGCGCAGGAAACGTCCTCGCCGCAGGCGTTGAGGACAACCGTCAGGTTTTCCTTTTGATAGCGCACCAGCCGCGGATGGCTTTCGTCAAACGCAAACGTCAGCGCGTCGTTTTTTGCGGCGGGGCAGGCGTTGCGCACGGCGATGAGCCGGCGCACCTTTTGGGTAAAGCGGTCGTGCTTGCCGCCGTCAATTTCGTCCCACGGCATGCAGCTGCGGTTGTAGGGCGTGCGCTTGCCGCGCATGGCGATTTCCGTGCCGTAATACAGGCAGGGCGTGCCTGCCATCGTCAGCAGCACCGCCAGCTTTTGCAGCAGCTCGCTGTTGCTTTTGCAGGTTTCGCGCACACGGGGCGTGTCATGGGTGTCGAGAAAGTTGAACATCGCCTCGTTGATTTGACGCGGATACAGCGAGCGGCAGTAGTTGATGCGGTGCATAAACGCGCGCGCGTCCATGGTTTTGTCGCGCCAAAAGTCGCCCACCGCACCGGGGAAGGGATAGTTCATCACCGCGTCGTATTCCGTGCCGTTGAGCCATGTAATGGAATCGAACCAGATTTCGCCGAGCATAAACAGCTCCGGCTTTACGGCGTGAAGGTCGCGGCGCAGCTTCTGCAAAAAGCGGTGCGAAATTTCGTCGCCCACATCAAAGCGGATGCCGTCAATGTCAAAGTCGCGCGCCCAGTGCACGCACAAATCCGAAAAATACTGCTGCACCTGCGGATGGTTGGTGTTCAGCTTTGGCATGCCCGCCCAGAACGAAAAGGTGTAAAACCTGCCGTCGGCGGTGGAAAAATCGTCCTTCACAAAGTCGTCCCGATTAATGAAGAACCAGTCGAAATACGCTGATTTTCTGCCCTTTTCGCACACGTCCTTCCACGCAAAGAACTGTGTGCCGCAGTGGTTGAACACCGCGTCGAGCATCACGCGCATGCCCGATTCGTGCGCGGTGCGCACCAAATCGATCAGGTCCTGCTCGGTGCCGAAATCGGGGTCGATGGTGTAGTAGTCAAAGGTGTTGTATTTATGGTTGGAGTTGGAGAGAAAAATCGGTGTCAAATAAACGCCGCTGACGCCCAGCGATTTTAAGTAGGGCAGGCGTTCGGTGATGCCGCGCAGGTTGCCGCCGTACAGGTCATTGAAGCGCGGCTCGGAAAAGTCGCCCCACGCGCGGAACTTGCCGTTATTCTTAAAATTGCTCCCGCGGCAAAAACGGTCGGGCATGATTTGGTACCATACGGTGTCGCGTACCCATTTGGGCGGCGCGAACACGTCGGCAGGGTTCAGCCACGGAAACTTGAAGCATTGCGACGAAATGCGGTCGCGCTCCTGCTCGCTGCAAACCTTGTTTTCAAACACGCAAAAGCGCTCGCCGTGCGATTCCACAATAAAATAGTATTGCAGGCGCTTGTATTCGGGCTTGATTTCCGCCGTCCACACCAAATGGTGCTCCAGCTCATAGAGCAGGTGCATTTCCTGCGCCTTGCCCTCCCATACGCGCTGCCGTTTTAATTCGTGAATGAACGGATCGCCGCTCACAATCATCGCCTTTGCCGCGTCAAGACCGGTGGTTAAGTTGACAACCACCGTGTTTTCATCAAGCGCATAGCAGTCGCACCCCGTTGAGCGGTGCCGTATTGCGGAAAGATTCATACCATCACCCCGTTTATTATCATCGTAACATTCTATTAACCCAATTATCAGTTTACCATAGAATGAGAAGAAAAACAACTTAAAAAACATTTTTTCCTTTCGCTTTTCATATATATAAAGGAAAGACGATGAAGAGGTGGTTTTGATGATAACAGCATTCAGCGTGAGGATTCCCGACAAGCAAAAGGGCTGGCGCGCCTTAACGGAGCGGCTGCGGCGCGACAGGGTGGAGGTGGAAACCCGTCAGGCGCGCGGCGTTACCCTGCGGCACGTCACCTACACCAGCTACAGCGGCGAGGTGCGGCTGGAGCGCGCCGACGCGGCGGTGGGCGCCCAGCGCGACAAAATTTTGTGCAGCGACAAGCTGATTTTTCCGCACGGCAGCGGCTACAAGCGGTTTTCGTCCACGGCGTTTTCGTCGCGGCTGTGCACAAACTTTGCCCTCAGCGTGCTGCGTGCCTGCCCCGGCGCCGCCGGCTTGCGCGTCGGCATTTACGATCCGCCGGCGTATTGTGCGGATTTTTTGCTGCCGGTGCTCGAGGTCTGCGGCGACGTGATTGCGGTGACAAGCTGCTTTGAGCCGTATTTTTGTGTTGCCGACCGCGCGCTAAGCGAAATGGGCGCCGCCGCCATGGTGACCAAAAACCGCGCGGAGCTTGATAAATGCGACCTCATTATCGCGCCGCAGCCCATCGCCGAGGCGCTTTTGCCCGACCCAAACGCGGTGGTGCTGACGGTCGCGCCGCCGAACAAAAAGCTGCGCGCGCGTGTGTTTGACCATTACCGCTTTCGCATGCCGAACGGCTTTGCCGCCCTCAAGCCCGAGGAGCTCAGCGAGGAATACTTTTGCTCGGCGCTTTATACCCTCGGCGCGCAGTTCGCCCTCGGCTCCATCGTGCCGCTGCGCGCCTGCGGCAGTGCGGGCGAATGCGACGTGAAAACCCTTGCAAATTGGCTTGACAAGCGAAAATAAAAAGAATATAATAACTAGGTTAGCATAAAACCATATTATTGGGAGAAATTCCCGGTTTGAAAGGATGAATGAAAATGGCGGCAAAACCGACAATGCTCACTGAGGAAGGCCTCAAAAAACTGGAAGAAGAACTTGAATATTTACATAACGTCAAACGAAAAGAAATCGCGGAGAAAATCAAGGTAGCGCGTTCCTACGGCGACCTTTCCGAGAACAGCGAGTATGATGACGCCAAAAACGAGCAGGCGATTATGGAGGCGCGAATCACCACCATCGAGTCGATTCTGAAAACCGCCGTCATCATCGACGAAAGCAACACCTCGAACGAGCATGTTCACCTGACCTCGCTCGTCACCGTTGAAATGGTTAAAACCGGCCGTCAGGCGCAGTACCGCATTGTCGGCTCCGGCTCCAACGAGGCAAACCCCAAAGAGGGCAAAATTTCCGACGAATCGCCCATCGGCAAGGCGCTGATGGAAAAGAGCGTCGGCGACGTTGTCGAGGTGGAAACCCCCGGCGGCGTGATTGCGCTGAAGGTGCTCGAAATCAGCAAGTAAACACAGGAAGGACGAAAACACATGAGTCAAAAGCCACAGCAGGCAAACACCAGCGACGTTATCAAGGTGCGCTATGAAAAGCTCGAGGCGCTGCGCAAGGCAGGCAGAGACCCCTTTGTCATCACCACCAGCGACCGCGACACCTACACCGAAACCGTTAAAAACAACTTCGAGGAATACGAAAACAAGGACGTGTGCGTAGCAGGCAGAATTATGTCCAAGCGCGGCAAGGGCAAGGTTTCGTTCCTCGATTTGCACGATAAAACCGGCAAAATTCAGATTTTCGCCAAGTTCGACGACCTCGGCGAGGAGGAGTACGGCTTCCTCAAAAAGTGGGACATCGGCGACATCGTTGAGGTCAAGGGCTTTGTGTTCAAAACCCAGATGGGCGAAATCTCCATTCACGCCAAGGCGGTGCGCCTGCTCTCCAAATCGCTCAAGCCGCTGCCCGAAAAGTATCACGGCCTGACCAACACCGACATGCGCTACCGTCAGCGCTACGTCGACCTGATCATGAACCCCGAGGTAAAGGACACCTTTATCAAGCGCTCCAAGATCATCGCGGCTA
>CADBSZ010000143.1 GCA_902797525.1 uncultured Ruminococcus sp.
CGACAAATTATAACAATTTATTCATTTTTATATTTTTAGAATCAGTTTTTAATCTTATAAAACAATTGCATACCCCTGTCAGTACCTTTGGGCTATATTTCGTCACTATAGGTGATTGAGAAAAATTATCTTATACATTAATATAAACTTAAAGAAATTTTTATAGGCAGGAATGATTATGGATAGGTTAGCGTTATCGAGATTAATCGGGGCAAATATCCGCAAATACAGGATTCAAAAGGACGTCAGCCAGGAGCATTTGGCGTTGGAGTCGGGCATTCATCCGGCTTATATCAGCAAACTGGAGCGCGGCGAAAAATGTCCTACCATTGATACCCTTTACCGCCTTGCAAAGGCGCTGGGAATCCCTGTTTACAAGCTGATTGACATTGACGGTGACATGGACAACATTTCCGACACCGCCTACAAAATTCAAAAGTCGTTAAGCGACCTCAACACCGAGCAGCAAAACCGGGTGGCGGAGCTGATTGACGAAATTGTAGATTTAATAAAGTAACGCTCTGAAAAGGGCGTTTTCTTTTTGCCTCTTTTCATTTTGCCGATTATATGCTATACTTTTAGTGCAAGTTGTCATAAAATACCTTTAGAGCTAGGAGAAAACAAAAAATGAGTAATATTTTAGTGACAGGCGGCTCGGGCGGCATCGGCGCGGCGGTATGCGAAGCGTTTGCCGCGCAGGGACACAACGTCGTCATTCACTATCGCAACGCACAAGCAAAGGCGGAAGCGCTTGCCCAACGGCTCAACTGCGCTTACGGCGTAACAGTGCAGGCGCTGTTTGCGGACGTGGCGGATGAGGCGTCCGTTTGCGCTATGTTTGATCAAATCGACAGCGCCTTCGGCAAAATCGACGTGCTGGTAAACAACGCCGGCGTCGCACAGCAAAAGCTGTTTACCGACATCACTGCCGCCGACTGGCGCGCGATGCTCGGCACAAATCTGGACGGCGTATTCTATTGCTCGCAGCAGGCGCTCAAACGGTATATGCTGCCGGCGCACAACGGCGTGATTTTGAACATCAGCTCCATGTGGGGACAGGTGGGCGCGTCGTGCGAGGTGCATTACAGCGCGTCAAAAGCCGGCGTAATCGGTTTGACAAAGGCCCTCGCCAAAGAGGTGGGGCTGTCGGGCGTGCGCGTCAACTGCATCGCCCCCGGCGTGGTGATGACCGATATGATGAAGGGCTTTGACGAGCAGACAATTGCTTCTTTGAAGGACGAAACGCCCCTCAACACTCTCGGCATGCCGCAGGATATTGCGGACGCGGCGGTGTTTTTGTGCAGCGACAAGGCGAAATTTATCACCGGACAAGTGTTAGGCGTCAACGGGGGTTTCGTTATTTAATACTATTCTCTGACAGAAAGTAGAAAGTCTACTTTTTAATGAAGATTGGTATAATTCGTAATGCATAATAAAAAAGGATGTGCGATGAAAAATCACACATCCTTTTATTGTTTTAAAAGCAAGTTGCGCTAAAATTACTTCAGCTCTACCTCAGCGCCTGCACCTTCGAGCTTCTCCTTCATAGCGTCAGCATCTTCCTTAGATACCTGCTCCTTAACAGCCTTGGGAGCGCCGTCAACGAGAGCCTTCGCTTCCTTCAGGCCGAGACCGGTGATCTCACGAACAGCCTTGATGACAGCAATCTTGTTGCCGCCTGCGCTCTTCAGGATTACGTCGAACTCAGTCTGCTCAGCCTCAGCGGCAGCAGCCTCTACGGGACCTGCAACTGCAACTGCAGCAGCAGCGGATACGCCAAATTCATCCTCTACAGCGTGAACGAGCTCGGAAAGCTCGAGAACGGTGAGGCCTTTTAATTCTTCAATAATAGCAGTAATTTTCTCAGATGCCATTGTTAGTTACCTCCAATATTTTGATAGTAGATTTTAAAATTCATGCAGATTATTCTGCTTCTGTGGGAGCCTCGGCTGCTTCCTCTGCGGGAGCCTCGCCGGCGCCTTTCTTGGCAAGGCATGCGTCAAAGCCGCCTTCGTCAACAACTGCCTGCATAACGCGGGCAAATGCAGCGATAGGAGCCTGGAATGCGCCAAGTACGTTTGCGAGAAGAACTTCTCTTGTCGGGAGCTTTGAAAGAGCTGTGATGGTGTCCATGTCCACAACAGCGCCGTCGAGGTATCCTGACTTAACCTTGAAGTTGTCGTGATCCTTTGCGTATTTGCACAGGATACGCGCCGCGGCAGCATATTCGCTGTCGCTGGTTGCAAGAGCGGTGGTTCCCTCGAGAACAGACTTCATGTCCTCCAGACCAACCTCGTCACAAGCACGGGAAAGAAGGGTGTTCTTTACGACGGTGTATTTTACGTTGTTTTCACGAAGCTCTTTTCTGAGCTTGGTGTCATCCTCGGTATTAATACCCTCGTAGCTGACAACCAGACCTGTAACGGAGTTTTTCAGTCTTTCGGAAAGCTCTGCAACGATTGCTTTCTTTTGCTCTAAAACACTCTGGCTGGGCAAAAAAATTCACCTCCGAAATGAAAATTATTTCGCAGTTCAAAAAAAGCTGTCCGAAGCGCATACCTCGGACAGCAGACAAATACATAACTGTAGTTGCACTTTCCTCGGCAGGCAAGGCTTCCCTTTTACGTATCGTACATACACCTACTGTCTTTAGAACTGCAAGTTATTTAAACCAACCGATAAACGGCTGAATTAAACACCGAACTTTGTCGGGTTCATTCTTACGCTCGGGCCCATTGTGGAAGTAACGGCGACGGAGCGGATATACTGACCCTTTGCTGCCGCAGGCTTAGCCTTAACGATAGCGTTCATCAGGGTGTCAAGGTTTTCGGCGAGCTTGTCGGTGCCGAAGGAAACCTTGCCGATGGGGCAGTGAATGATGTTGGTTTTGTCAAGACGGTACTCAATCTTACCTGCCTTAGCCTCTTTGATGGCCTTGGCGATGTCGGGCGTTACGGTACCTGCCTTGGGGTTCGGCATGAGTCCGCGGGGACCGAGGATTCTACCGAGACGGCCGACAAGACCCATGCAGTCGGGAGTGGTAATCAGAACGTCGAAGTCCATCCAGTTTTCCTGCTGAATCTTCTGAGTCATGTCCTCTGCGCCGACATAGTCAGCGCCTGCTTCCTTGGCAAGCTCCTCGTTTGCGCCCTTGCAAATAGCCAGAACGCGAACGTTTTTACCTGTACCGTTGGGAAGAACAACCGCGCCTCTAACCTGCTGGTCAGCGTGACGGCTGTCTACGCCGAGCTTTACGTGA
>CADBSZ010000144.1 GCA_902797525.1 uncultured Ruminococcus sp.
CATATTGTATCAAATATTTTTGGATTTGTACATAGTTTTTTTATCTTTTTTACAGATTTTTTTAATTCTTTTGTGTCAAAAGTTGTCTGAGCCACCATTTTGACGGTTTTATTTTTCTCTTTCAGAATTAAAGGTAAAATCTCATCCAATTCCGCCTCGCTGTTAAACGTAAAATACTCACAGTTGCAGTGGCCGATAATGCCCTGCACCTCGGGGTGATTGCGGTTGCCGGCGATTAACACCACGTCGGTTTCGGGGTTGGTGTCGGCGACCAGGCGGTGGATTTTTTTAACAAACGGGCAGGTGGCGTCGCGGTAGTCAAGTCCGCGGCTTTTGAGGCTGTCAATCACGGATTTGGGAACGCCGTGGCTGCGAATCACCAGCACCTCGCCGGGGAGCAGCTCGTCAACGCTGTCAATCGGGCGGCAGCCCTTGTCGCGCAGCTCGCGCACCATCTCCATATTGTGGATAATCGGCCCGAGGGTGCACACCCGTTTGCCCTCGGAGAGCAGGTCGTTGACCATGTCAACCGCGCGGCTCACGCCGAAACAGAAGCCTGCCGAATCAGCCTTTTTGATACTCACTTGCATCCTCTTCCCTCATGCGCTTGATTTCGTCCATAATCCTGTTGGACGCGTTTTTCAGCTCGCGTCTGCCGCCGTCGGGGGTGAGCCCGAGTTCTTCGGGGCTGAGCGGATTGCCGAAATGAATGGTAGTTGCGGAGAACTTGTGCTTAAAATTCTTTTTGGTGATGCAGCACGGCACAACGGGAAGCTGCATTTGCTGGGCTACCAGCGCGCAGCCGCTGCGCGGACGCATAAGCTCGCCGGTTTTGGTTCTGCCGCCCTCGAGGAAAATCGTCATGACGTTGCCCTCGCGCAAAATATCCTCGCCGGTTTTAATTGCCTTGCCGTCGCCGGCGCCGCGCTCCACCGGGAACGCCCCCAGCGCGCGGATGACCGCCGCGGCAAATTTGTTGCGGAACAGCTCGGATTTTGCCATGAAATAAAGCCGTCTTTTTTGTGCCAGGCCCAGCAGTACGGGATCGGCAAAGGACATGTGATTGCTGGCAAGAATCACGCCGCCTTGTGCCGGAATGGCGCTTTTATTCTTCACCTTAAAGCGGTAGAGCAGCTTGTAGACAGGCCACAAAATGACCTTGCCGAAGGAATATAAAATCTTATTTTGAGCCATCAGATGTTCTCCTTTATGACGGAAATGATTTTTGCGACGCTTTGCTCAAAGTCGAGCTCGGTGGTGTCGACCGTGACGCAGCCCTCGGCAGGCTTGAGCGGCGCGGTTTCGCGGTGGGAATCGTTGTAGTCGCGCGTGATGACGTCCTGCAAAATATCCTCGTATTTGACATCCATTCCCTTTTCAATGAGTTCCTTATAGCGTCTGCCGGCGCGCGCCTCGGGAGAAGCGGTCAGGAAAATTTTGACCTGCGCGTCGGGCAAAACGACGGTGCCGATGTCGCGGCCGTCCATGATGACGTTGTGGGTTTTTGCCATGTCGCGCTGCAAATCGAGCAGATAGGCGCGCACGGATGGCACGGCGGAGATTTTGGACGCCGTCATCGAGGCCTCCGGCGTGCGAATCAGATGAGAAACGTCCTCGCCGTCGAGCAGGACAATTTGCTCGCCCTTTTCGTTGAAGGTGAGGTCAACGGTGATTTGACTGAGCAGCGCGTCCACCTCGGGAGAAGCAACGGGCTCCACTCCCCTGCGGCTCGCCGCGAGTCCGATGGTGCGGTAAAGCGCGCCGGTGTCGACATAGATATAATCAAGCGCCTTTGCCGCGCGCTTGGCGATGGAGGACTTGCCTGCACCCGCAGGACCGTCCAGTGCAATTGCGATAGACATTTTTTATTTTTCCTTTCTTGATAATTGAAAATTGAAAGTTAAAAGTTGAAAATTTCGGTCGTGCAGACAGTGCGGTAAGAAAAACACCGCGGTTCCCGACCGTATTTATATGAATTCGGTCGGGCAGCAAACGTTGCGCAAAAGCAAATGCTTCTTCACGACCGTCATTTTCCATTTTACATTGTCAATTTTCCATTAATAAGCCGCGTTTTCGCCTGCAAGTCTGCCGGTGCTCCACGCGATTTGGAGGTTGAAGCCGCCGGTGTAGGCGTCAACGTCGATAACCTCGCCTGCGAAATACAAGCCAGAAACGAGCTTGCTCTCCATGGTTTTGGGATTGATTTCGCTGACCTTAACGCCGCCGGAGGTGACGATGGCCTCCTCAATCGGGCGAAAGCCGCTCAGCTCCACGGTGAAACTTTTGAGAACAGCGCACAGTCTGCGGCGCTCCCCGCGCGTGACGGAATGACATTTTTTATCAAACGGCACGCCCCAGCGCTTGAGCACAGGCACAATCATTTTGCGCGGCAGCAGCTTTGAAAAGGCGTTGGAAACATCGCGGTTGGCGTTTTCCGAAAAGTCCTTTTGCAGCCGTTTGTCGAGCTGTTCGCTGTCGAGCGCAGGCTTTAAGTCGATGGACGCGACATATTGATTGGGCAGAATTTCGCGCAAATGCGAGCTTGCGGAAAGCACCATCGGACCGCTGATTCCGAAGTGCGTAAACAGCATTTCGCCGAAGTCGGAATAAACCGTCTTGTCCGTGGTTTTATCCGTAATTTTCAGCGACACATTGCGCAGCGAGAGCCCCTGCATGGATTTGCATTCGGGATCGGGGCTTTCGAGCGGCACCAGCGAGGGCTTTAGCTGAGTGACAGTGTGGCCTGCCTGCTTTGCGAGGATGTAACCGTCGCCGGTGGAGCCTGTCAGCGGATAGCTTTTGCCACCGCAGCACACAATCACGCTGTCGGCAAAGTACGTTTGGCGTTGGCACTTTACGCCCACCGCCCCGCCGTTTTCAAGCAACAGCGACCCGGCGGTATCGTTGACGATGGTCACGCCGCTGTCGAGCACAAAGCGGCGCAGCGCGTCCACAACATCCACCGCCTTGTCCGACTGCGGATAGCTGCGGTTGCCGCGCTCGGTTTTGAGCGGAACGCCGATGCTCTCAAAAAACGCAAAGGCGTCTCCCGGCGTGAAGCTGTTGATTGCGGAATAGAGGAACCGCGCGTTGACGGGCACGTTGTTGATGAAGGTCGGCACGTCGCAGTTGTTGAGAATGTTGCACCTGCCCTTGCCGGTAATCATGATTTTTCTGCCCACACGCGGATTTTTTTCGATTAAGGTGACCGACGCGCCGAGAGAGGCGGCTGTGCCTGCCGCCATCATTCCGGCAGCTCCTGCGCCGATGACCGCTACTTTTTTACCGACCATCACGGCTGGCCTTGCGATCGTCGGCTTCGTGGTTGGTGTAAACGCCCTCGCGGTTCCACACCTGCTCGAGCGCGCGGAAGGTTTCGCTGACCTCGTCCTTCTTTTTGAGGACGGTCGCCACAATCAGCGCGTTAATCAGGCTCAGCGGCGCGACAAGCGAATCGACGATGGACGCCATGTCGCTGCGCGCAATCAAAACGGAATCCGCCGAGGACACCAGCGGCGACGCCATGCTGTCGGTGATGGCAACCGCGTGCGCGCCGCGGCTGCGCGCAAAGTCCATCGCCTCAACCGCCATGGAGCTGTAGCGCGGAAACGAAATGCCGATAATGATGTCGTCGCTCGATATGCGGAAAATATGCTCGTACATGGTGGTGGTGCTGGTGGTGTTGATCACCGTGACGTTTTCGAAAATAAGCTGGAAATAATACGCGAGAAAGCCGGCGATTGCCGCTGTGGAGCGCACGCCGAAAATATAGATGCGCTTTGCCTTGCAGATTTCGTCCACCGCGCGGTTAAAGTCCTCGTGCGAGGTTTCTTCGATGGTGCGGCGGATTTTTTCGATGTCCTGATTGAGCACGCTGTCGAGCACGTTGTCGTTGCCGATACGGTTGGAGGTGACCTCAATGCGCTGAACGGAGGTCAGCTTGTTGCGAATCATCTCCTGCATCGCCTTTTGCAGCTTGGGATAGCCGTCGTAGCCGAGCTCGGTGGCAAAGCGCACCACGGTGCTCTCGGACACGCCGACGGTCTCGCCCAGCTTTGCGGCGGTCATAAACGCCGCCTTATCATAATGCTCCTCAATGTAAAGGGCAATCCGCTTTTGCCCCTTTGAAAAGCTGTTCATCATTAAATCAATTCTGGTGAGCAGATGGGTAATCATCCAAACACTCCTTATCGGTTTCAATTCATTTCATTTTATCACAAAGACTTGCAAAATTCAATCGTTTTAGAATCAAAAGCGAAAAATCTTCCCGAATTTATGAAGTTTGGTGCGGTTTAGGTTGCAAAATTGCCGCCGTTATGGTAAAATCAGCATATACGCATTGGGAGATGATGAAATGATAGCGATTATCGACTACGGCGCGGGCAATATTCAAAGCGTGCGCAAGGCGTTTTGCCACATCGGCTGCGACTGCTTTGTGACGCGCGACCGCGAACAAATATTAAAGGCGGAGGCGGCGGTGCTGCCGGGCGTCGGCTCGTTCGGCGACACGGTGGACAGCCTGAACCGATTTGGCATTAAGGACACCGCGGTGGATTTTATCAACAGCGGAAAGCCGTTTTTCGGCATTTGTCTCGGCTTGCAGCTGCTGTTCCCCGAAAGCGAGGAAAGCCCGGGCGCAAAGGGCCTGGGCGTGTTTGACGGCACGATTACGAAAATTCCGAACGGCGAAGGGCTGAAAATTCCGCACATGGGCTGGAACAGCCTTGACATCAAAAAGCACGGCAGACTGTTTCGGGGCATTGAGGGCAACCCGTACGTTTATTTTGTCCACTCTTTCTTTTTAAATGCGGCGGACAAAAGCATTGTAGCGGCGCAAACCGAATACGGCGTGACAATTGACGCGGCGGTGGAGCACAACAATGTGTTCGCCACGCAGTTCCACCCCGAAAAAAGCGGCGACGTGGGCTTGCGGATTTTGAAAAACTTTGCCGAGATTGCGGAGGGCAGATAAATGTACGCGAAAAGAATAATTCCCTGCCTGGATGTGAAAAACGGCAGGGTTGTGAAGGGCATGAGCTTTATAAATTTGGTTGACGCCGGCGATCCGGTGGAAAGCGCAAAGCAGTATGACAAGCAGGGCGCGGACGAGCTGGTGTTTTTGGACATCACCGCCTCCTCCGACTCGCGCAACATCACCATTGACATGGTGGAAAAGGTGGCGGATTCCATCTTTATCCCCTTTACCGTGGGCGGCGGCATTCGCAGTGTGGACGATTTTAACGCGCTGCTGCGCGCAGGCGCCGACAAGGTGAGCGTCAACTCCGCGGCGGTGTACCGTCCTCAGCTGATCAGCGAGGCGGCGTACAAATTCGGCAGCCAGTGCGTGGTGGCGGCGATTGACGCAAAACGCAAGGGCGACGGCACCTGGGAGGTGTATGTCAACGGCGGCAGAAAGCCCGTGGGACTGGACGCCGTGGAATGGGCGGTGAAGTGCGAGCAGCTCGGCGCCGGCGAAATTTTGCTGACGAGCATGGACGAGGACGGTCAAAAGAAGGGCTACGACCTGGCGCTGACCAAGGCAGTGAGCGAGCGCGTAGGCATTCCCGTTATCGCCAGCGGCGGCGCAGGCGCGCTGGAGCACTTTTACGACGCGTTTACCGAGGGCAAGGCGGACGCGGTGCTCGCCGCAAGCCTGTTCCACTTCGGTGAAATTCCCATTCCCGAATTGAAGCAATATTTAAACGGCAGGGGTATTCCCGTGAGATTATCATAACAGCAAAAGCGGCTCAATTGAGCCGCTTTTTTTATGGGTTTTTTAGTTCATTTGCGCCAGTAATCGCTGTGTGGCGGTAACGTCGCGAACGTCGCGCGTGCCGTCGCCGTTTACATCGGAGAGATACGCCACGTCGGAACCGCCTTGGTTTTCATAGCCTGCCGCGCCAACCGCGTCGTTATCGGGGAAATCCTGATATTCCGCCAGACAGCGCTGTGCAACGGTTGCGTCGTTGACGGCAATTTTTCCGTCGCCGTCGAGGTCGCCGATTCTTTCGCCGAGATTCAGCTCGTTGATGACCGCCTGCAAGCCCGGCGTTTTTTTGCCGATTTGGGTTTGGGGATTCACCAGCGCTTCCCCGAACGGATAGAACCGGTCAAGCGCGGGATAATACACCGCATACAGGTTGCCGAACGGCTGACAAATGCCCTCGGTGCGGAACACGCGGTCGCCGACGACGGAATAGGTGCCGCCGCAGGGAAGCTTGAAAAACGTCTCCGCCTGAATCAGCGCCCAGTCAACCTTGCCGCCGGTTTCGTGAGCGAAAAGCTCGTCATAGCGCTTTACATGGCTTTCATCATACACAAATTGATTTTTAAAGGACTCATAATAGCGCAGATTGTCGCCGAGCTGCGGCGCGGTGATGCGCTGACCGACGCCAAAGCGGTCAAACACCTCCTGCAGGTCGGGGTAATCCGCCTCGTTTTGCAGCTCGTACAAATCAAAAAACCGCTGCCGTGACACATCATAAATGCCGTAGGTAAACTCAAACGGTGAGGCGCAGTCGTTGGCGGCGATGGCTCTGCCGAAAACAACGCGCTGCGTAACAACCTCTGCGCGCCAGCCAAAATCCGCCCTCACAAGCGCCCAGTCGGTTGCGCCGCCGGTCTGATGGTTATACAACTCCTCATACACCGACGCGTCCTGACCGTCGCCGCAGTACTGCGCTTTGAAGGCGTCATAGTATTGAAATTCCGGCTCAGCCGCGCCGGCAGGAATCATGAATACACCCGTGAGCAGCGCAAAGATTAAGAGTATGGATAATCGCTTTTTCATATGATTGCCTCCTTGTCATGATAGTTAATGAAATGATAACATTTTGAAAAAAAACAAGCGGTAAATTACACAAAAAATTGCAAAATAATGAAGCAAGCCGACTAGGAAAAATGAATCTCCGCATTGCCGCCGCCCGTCGGCGTAAACCATGCGCGGCTCTCGCTGCCGTTTGTATCATAAATCCGAAGCTGATAATTGCAGCCGTTATACAGCGTCATTCCGGCAGCGCTCGGCTGAAACACCGCGCAGCGAACGCCGTCGGCGTTGGTTTGCGGCTTCAGCTTTTGCGGCGTGCCGCAGGAGGAAACAGACGCGGTAATATA
>CADBSZ010000145.1 GCA_902797525.1 uncultured Ruminococcus sp.
AAACCGACACGTTTTGCAAAACCGACCTCTCCAAAGGCGTCCTGCCCGTCGAGGCACTCGGTCGGGTACCCCGACGGGTAAACGCGCCGGTCGAGTACCTCGACACGTAAACGCGATAGATAGGTTTGTTGAAAACATACCATTTCAGCCCGCGTTAAGCCACGCCGTTTTACCGACGTTTCCAATCAATCCGCGCGATCCAAAGGCGTCCTGCCCCCGAGGCACTCGGTCGGGTACCCCGACGGGTAAACGCGCCGGTCGAGTACCTCGACACGTAAACGCGATAGATAGGTTTGTTGAGAACATACCATTTCAGCTCGCGTTAAGCCACGCCGTTAACCCGACGTTTTGCAAAACCGACCTATCCAAAGGCGTCCTGCCCGTCGAGGCACTCGACCACGCCGTTAGTCCGACGTTTTGCAAAAACCGACTGTTCCAAAGGCGTCCTGCCCGGTGCGGCTCGCACCCTACCATTCTATTTCGGAGATGGGTTTGGGGGCGTCGTTGCGAATATCGCGGACAATTTTTCCGCTTTTCATCTCGATAACATGGTCTGCCATGGGTGTGATGGCGGAATTGTGAGTGATGAGCACCACGGTCATTTTTTCGCGGCGGCAGGTTTCCTGCAGCAGCGCGAGAATCTGTCTGCCGGTGTTGTAGTCCAGCGCGCCGGTCGGCTCGTCACACAGCAAAAGCGCCGGTCGCTTGGCAAGGGCGCGCGCGATGGACACGCGCTGCTGTTCGCCGCCCGAAAGCTGCGCCGGAAAATTGTCCTTGCGCTCAAGCAGCCCCACGCTTTCGAGCGCAGCTTCGCTGTCGAGCGGATCGCGGCAGATTTGCGCCGCCAGCTCCACATTTTCCTTGGCGGTCAGGTTGTGCACCAGATTGTAGAACTGAAACACAAAGCCGATGTCGTAGCGGCGGTATTCGATGAGCTGACGGTCGGAATAGTGGCTGATGTCGTTGCCGCGCACCAAAATTTCACCCTCGGTGGCGCTGTCCATGCCGCCCAGAATGTTGAGCACCGTGGTTTTGCCTGCGCCCGACGCGCCGACCACCACGGCGAACTCGCCCTCCTCCACGGAAAACGAAATGCCGTCTACCGCGTTGATGATGACCTCGCCCATTTTGTAGCGTTTGTATACGTTTTTAAATTCGACCAGTGGCATAGCGATTCCTCAATCAGTCATAAGTATGCGTACAAATCTCATTTATTTTCTCTCTGAGAATTAAAAAGTCATTAAACGCGTCGGGTTTTCTCCGCGGATCGCGCAAAACGGCGGCAGGGTGCAGCATCGCCATCATCAGCACGCCGTTTTTCTCGATAAACTGACCGTGCTCCCTGGTGATTTTGATGTCGGGCTTGATGATGCGCGCGGCGGCGATTCTGCCCAGACACACGATAATTTTCGGGCGAATCAGCCTGACCTGACTGCGCAGCCAGTCGATGCACATTTCCTGCTCCTCGGGCTTGGGATCGCGGTTTTTCGGCGGACGGCACTTGACGATGTTGGCGATATAGATGTTTTTGTTACGGTCCAAATCAACCGCCGTCAGCATTTTGTCGAGCAGCTTGCCGGCTCTGCCGACAAACGGCTCGCCCTGCAAATCCTCGTTTTCGCCCGGTCCCTCGCCGATAAACATCACCTCGGCAGTGGGTGAGCCGACGCCGACAACAACGTTGCGGCGCGTTTCGCACAGCGCGCATTTGCGGCAGTCGGCGCAGGCGTTTTTGAGTTCGTCCCAAGTTTGATACATTTTTAATCCCCTTTTGTGAAAATATAGTTGAAAAATCGTTGAATTAGTAGTAGAATAAAGATAATAAGCCAAACGGCAAATCATTAGAATGGTGGTAAAATTATGAAAATTATGGTAGAAACCTCTGCGCATCACGTACACGTTTGCAGAGAAACACTCGACGTCCTCTACGGCGAGGGCTATCAGCTGACCAACAAAAAGGACTTGTCACAGCCCGGTCAGTTTGCCTGCTTTGAAAAGGTGACGGTTGTCGGTCCCAAAGGCGAGATGACCATGTCGATTCTCGGTCCCGAAAGACCTGAGGATCAGGTGGAAATTTCTTTGACCGACGCGAGAAAGCTCGGCGTTACCGCTCCCATCAGAGAGTCCGGCAACGTGGCAGGCACCCCCGGCTGCAAGCTGGTTGGCCCCAAGGGTGAGGTTGAGATTGCGCAGGGCGTTATCGCGGCGCAGCGTCACATTCACTTTGACCCCAAAACCGCTGAGGAAAACGGCTTTAAGGACAAGCAAATCGTTTCCGTTAAGGTCGGCGCAGGCACCGGCAGAGAAACCGTATTCGGCGACGTGGTTGTTCGCGTCAGCCCCAAATACGCACCGGCCATGCACATCGACACCGACGAGAGCAACGCGGCAGGATTGAGCGGCACCGTTGACGGCGAAATTATCGCATAATTCTTATTTAGAACAATCATTCAAGGGCGGGCATTGCTCGCCCTTTTGTTTTGGCGCAGCGCCGAACCGCTACTCCGCCCTTGACAAAAAGGTGTGGAGAAAATCGGGAAAGATTTGGCTCCAGGCGGCTTCGTTGTGTTGGTTTTCGAATAAGACGACCTCGTTGAGCAAATCGAACGGATAGCACGCGCTGAGCATGTCATACACCGCCTCGGTGCTCTGATAAATGCGGTTTTCCAAATCGTCGCCGGCACCGGTGTAGAGATAAAGATACGGCAGCTCCGGCGCGAGCCTGCTTGAAATCCAGCGCTGCATGTCGCTTTCGGAATAAAGCAAAAACGCCGGAGAAAACACGCCTGCCGCGCCGAATGCGTCCGGGTGGCTCAGCGCGGTAAAAAACGACTGCAAGCCGCCCGAGGAGCTGCCGCAGAACGCCGTGTTTTTCCGTCCTGTTTTGACGGGAAAATGCTGCTCCACATAGGGCTTGACGGTGTTCATCACGAAGGCATCGAAAGTTTCACCCTCGGGAGCGGTAAAGTTTTCCATTTCGCTGCCGCCGACAACCGCGCCGATGGAACCGGGCGTCAGCTCGTTGTCGCGCCAGACGTTGCCGTTATCGACGCCGACAATCACCGCGCCGCCGATGCCGTTTTGCATTTCCGCCTCCACCGCCTCGCGCGTGAACCAGCAGCCCCAGGTGCTGCTTTCCTCGTCAAATACATTTTGACCGTCGGTCATATAAACCACGGGAAAGCGCTCGCCTTCCCTGTGCGCCGGAACATAAACGCGCACCAACCTGTCGCCCTTTTCGGGATAAGGCAGGCGCAGCTCAAATAAGTTTGCCTGAATCATTTTTATCACCGCTTTTATTATCGCATAAAAAAAGAAATGTTGCAACCGTATAAAGCGCAATTTTCGGTGAATAATTTTGATAGAGGTGAAAGATTATGATTAACGACGCAGAAATGCTGACATACATTTTGCAAAACGCCGAAATGGGCTGCATCGGCGTAAAAAATGTGCGCGACGGAAAAATGACCATGGCGATGGACAGCCTGCTGTGCGACCAGCTGGCGCGCTACGGAAAGATTTATCAAACGGCAGGCACCATGCTGCGCAGCCGCGGCGAGGAGCTTCACCGCGTCAGCCCCATGGCAAAGGCGATGGCGAAAATGAGCACCAACCGCGACCTCAAGCGCGACCCCACCAGCTCGCACGTGGCGGAAATGATGATTAAGGGCAACACGATGGGCGTCAACAAAATGGCGCAGCACCTGCGCGACTACGACCGCACCGACCCCAACATCACGCTGCTGGCGAAGAAAATGCTCGACGTGGAGCAGGAGCACATTAACCAGTTAAAAACATTTTTGTAATCCGCCGTC
>CADBSZ010000146.1 GCA_902797525.1 uncultured Ruminococcus sp.
AAAAAACTGCTGAATAAGAATCTTGAGCGAATTTGCATTAGCTGTTTTTGTCTGTCTTGCGCCGACTCTTTTTTCTGGTATCAATCGTCTTTCCAAACACAAAATACCTGTCATAGAAGTATTCCGAAACCAGATTGAAAGCCATATTCAGTATTGTGACAAGCAAATCATTCCATCCGCAATCCTCTGCCAAAAAGTTGCCCAAAATGGTTGAAAGCGGCGTAAACACCGCATAAAAAAGCGCAACCTTTAACATGGCAATCGGCACATTTCCTGCAGAACGGAAGGTAAAGCGTCTGTTTAATGTGAAATTCCACAGCACCGACAAAACCAGCGCAATCAGATATTTCGGCCAATAAAGCCACGGCGTGAAGCTGTCCAACAAAGCAAACGCGACAAATTCAATGATTCCGGCAGAAACCGAGAAAAGCACGAATTTGATTCCTCTGGCTATTTCTTTCTGCTTCTTCATTTTCCTTTTCCTTTGCATTCGGTGTTCAGGCTCTTAAAATGTGCGGAGTTGGATTTGTAGAGCTTTTTGAAAACACTGAAGTTGCGTTCATAAACTTCTTTGTTTTCGGGATTGGGAGTATAAATGCGGTTCGGCCTAACAAGCTGCTGCGAAAGCTTTAACACATCTGTTTTTTGAATGCCTGCCGCAACCACCAGAGCGGTGCCGATAGCGCCCACCTCCTGGGCGTTACTGACGGTTTCAATCTTGCGGTTGGTAATGTCCGCCAACATCTGACAGGTGACGGGTGAAAGAGAGCCGCCGCCGACAAAGCGTATCGTTTCGGAGGTTTTTACCTTTTTCTCCTCACTTTCGAGAAGCCACCGCAAATGATAGCAAATGCCTTCCAGAACGGCGCGAATCAGCTCGCGCTTGCCTGTTTCCAGTTTGATATTAAAAAACATGCCGGCCGCTTTGGAATCCTCAAACGGACAGCGGTTGCCGTGAAGCCAAGGCGTGAAAAGAACGCCGTTCGCTCCTGCGGGAACCCTGCTGACTTCAGCGGAAAGATAGTCATATAGGCTTTTGTATTTACTCTCGATGTCTTCCGTCACCTTCGTCTTTTTAAGATATACGTCTATCTCATCCAGCGCAAGATGATTCATAACCCATTCGAAGCATTTTCCGGCTGTTTCCAGTTCAGCGTAATAATTGAAATACCCGGGCTTTGCCGACAAAACGCCGGTAATCATGGCGTTAATATCAACCGTCTGATAATCCAGATACGTCGATACCCAGCCGGATGTGCCGACATAAATATGCGTATCGCCCGGTTTGGTGCAGCCTGCACCGATATTCACAAAGGTTGTGTCTCCTCCGCCGCCAAAAACAGGTGTGCCTGCTTTCAGCCCGAGTTCGGCGGCGGCTTTTCCGTCAGTCCGCCGACCAAATCCGTACAGTTGATAATCGGCGCCAGATGCTCAGGCTTCACCTTGTACATGTTGACAAGACCTTTGTTCCACCCCTCCTTGCCCTTGCGCGTATCATAGAGGAAGGTGGCAAACGCAGAGTCCGCAGTCCGGATGATTTTTCCTGTGCAGCGCGAAACCAAATAGTCGTTTACATCCAGCCATTTATAAACCTTAGAAAAAATCTCAGGTTCGTTATTCTCAACCCATTTGTATTTCCAAACAGGATCCTTGACGCTGGTTGATCCGGCATAATTGACGCGCAGATTTCTCAGCAGCTTATACAAACTGCAATCGGACACCTTGATGAGTCCCTTGCCCATGCAGTCCTTAAATTCTTTCACGCCGCGCTGATCCATATAGCTCATTGGCCGTCTGAGCGCTTTTCCGTTTTCATCCACCAGTACGACGCCCTGCATTTGGGCGCAAAACGCCAGACCGGACACCTGATCGGGGGTCACATCTGTCTGATGAAAAAGCGCCTCTGTCGTCTGACATATCGCCTGCCACCATTCCTCGGTGTCCTGCTCCGCGCCGCCGTTTTCAAGAATATACAAATGATAGGACGCGGAAGCGTTGGCAACCATTCGGATTTCAGAGTCAATTTCAAACAAGCAGGTCTTTAGGCTGCTCGTTCCGAAATCGTATATAATGACATACATGGTTTATTCCTCTCTGAGATGAACCTTCCAGCCCGTATTGATTTTCTTTTTCACCTTTTTCATGGTTTCCTCGTCAAGCGCCGGCCAGTCAGTCAGCGTTGTAGCGTGATTCGATACCAGATAGGCTTTTTCGGCGCATAAGGCAAGCGGTGTATCAGCGAGCGAGTCGGAGTAAAAGTTATCAATTTGCGGAAATCCGTGGTCAATGATATACTTTGCCTTTTCCTTTGCGTACATCAGATTATTGGTAAAAACACCAAATTCACGGTCAAATTCCGTAGCGATGCAGCGCACGCCCAGCCGTTTCGCAATCGGCTCGATAATACACAGCGGTGAAGCGCTGATGATGAGGTCGTCAGGCTTTTTCTGTGCAAGATACCACGCCGATATTTTCTTTTCATATTTGTCCCAGTATCGTTCAATCTGCACGTCAAAATCATCAATCATCGTCAGATAGCTGAAAATCTTGCGCTGCATCAG
>CADBSZ010000147.1 GCA_902797525.1 uncultured Ruminococcus sp.
AACGGCAATCAAATCGAATGCTCAATGAGTTTGACCGGTTCATTTAGTCATATGGCAACAGTCTCCCCAATCAGCATGACAATTGAAAATGACGTCGCTTACTTTGATTATACCGACTCATGGACTAATAAAGGCAGTGGCAGCATCACCTTTCTTGATGACACGATTATAATAGAAGCTGACATCACGGAACGGAAAGCAAGGGGATATAGTTTTATGACCCCAAGCCCGGTAG
Organism: uncultured Ruminococcus sp.; assembly: GCA_902797525.1. Classification (GTDB taxonomy): domain Bacteria; phylum Bacillota; class Clostridia; order Oscillospirales; family Acutalibacteraceae; genus Ruminococcoides. The sequence goes on from CADBSZ010000147.1 coordinate 236, forward strand.
AACTGACAAAGATAAATGATTCTACCGCTGACCCGTTTTTGTAACAAATAATAATTCACACATGAGGCAAAAGTTATCGGCGATTGATGAGAAGAATCGCAAATACATTCAAAGCAGCAATTGAAAATGATGTTGATGTTACCTATAACGGAGGATAAGTTTGAAAAAGCTCATTATCTTTATGCTTTCAGGTATGATGATTTTAGGATGGAGTGGTTGTATGAATCAAAATGAATACAAAAATACCGTGCAGGGAATGACCGATTATGTGAATCAGGCGACCGCTCATTCTGCCGAGCGGGTTTTGGGAGAATTGGAGCTGAAATACGGCTGTTCCTTTGAGATTAAAAAGGTCGGAGGCCGCATTGACACCCATTCCGTCACCTTTTATGTATCGCCGAAGGATAACCCCGGCGTTGTGTTTAAAGCGGTTATCGACACGCTGACCCAAAAGGTGAAGGACAACTGCATGGAGAGAATGATTGCGGTCGGCTTTGAAAAAAGCCTTGAAGGCGCTTTGGAAAAACGCGGCGTTAGAGGAACCGCACAGGCTTCTTTTGCCCATAAGGACGATTCCGCAGAGGACGATATTTTGATTTCGCAAAAGGAATATTTCGAAAAATATCAGGTAGACGAAACGCTTGTCTATTTGGCGCTGGACGCGGCGACAACCGGAGAATCGGCGGCAGAAGAACTTATCGATGCCTGCCGTGAAACCGGGAACAGCTTGAATCTTTTGGTTGCTGTAAACGGCGTTGTGTTGTCTGACAAATATGCTGACTGCGCAAAAGACATGAAGGGAGATCCGAATGTCAGCGCCACATGGTTTGACGCATATTCACCGTCATGCCATTATCATTTTGCGGTTACAGACGGCAACAGCAATGTAAGCGAACAGGAATTATCCAAGATATTGGCAGGTGATTGATGTGTCATATACAGACGAACAAATGCGGGCATTTTCTCAAATTGCCTATGCTGACTTTACCAAAGCATATGAAAATTTGCAGGCAAAAACAAACAGGGATTCGTTTTCAATACGCGAATTAAAAGCGGAGGCTGAGCGGCTGAATCCTGACGTAGATCTTAAAATGCTGTACTGCTTAAAAGATTCCGAGATGGACAGCTGGAAGATTTCTGCCGTGCATGATACCAACTCCCAAAACGGCTTTTACGGCTGCATTATCGATACGGGAGACGGAAATGCGTCGCTTGCCTTTCGCGGCAGCGAGGGCTTTGACAATCCCGAGGGTCTGGTTCACGACTGGCTGAGCGCCGACGCCGGCTTGTTGAATTCCGTTCAAACCCGCCAGCACGAGGAAGTAGAACGATTTTTGGCAAAATATCAAAATCAGATAAATTCGTATGACAGCGTTTCGCTGACAGGTCATTCCTTAGGCGGCAACCTGTCGGATTATGCAACGCTGGTTTCGCACAAATACGGCTTTGACGACAAAATAGACAGAAGCGTCAGTCTGGACGGTCCCGGCTTTTCCAACGAGTTTATCACGCTTCACATGGCGGAGATTTTACATATGAATGATAAGATGACGCATTTCAAGTGGAGTTGGTGCGGCGGCTTGTTGTTTGATTTGCCGGGCGTTGCGGTCAGAGAGGTAGCGGTTTCCCAGGAAGCAAACCGAAAGGACGATGAAGAAGTCGATCCCCTCAAGTGGATTTTTTATAAGCATGATACGAAGTATCTCAAAATCGATGAAAACGGTAATTTTGTGGACGGAGAACGCGATGACTTTGCAAATTTCATGGACAAGTTTTCCGACCTGGTTGAGTTGAATCCGGGCGTATTGGGCTTGCTTCCGTTTTGTTTTACAGCGATTTCGTGGCTATATGGAAATTGGGAAGGAATCGAAAAATTCTTTTCCGACATGGCGGGTACGTTCAAAACGACATATCAAAACATTATCAAGGGCTTTCAAAGGCTGTTTCAGCGCAGCGCGGATTATTTTAGGGTCAATACACACCGGCTCTCTCAGGACACCGAGGAAATCCGCGGCTATATCAATCACGTTAAGGAAAATGTTGACGAGATGTTCGCTTCGGTGCAGGGTCTTACCGGAATGTGGACAGGCCCCGCCAACAAAGCCTTTACCGAAAAGTTTGCTGCTGAAAAACAATTGATAGACGACTATCTAAGCGAAATCGATCAATTAGTCACGCGTCTTGAAAACAACTGCGCGGAGTATTCCGTCTGCGAAAACCGTGCGTTAAGCATGATTGCGTCCGTCAATATATAGGAGGCTATGATGAATAGTTTTTTGACTTCTTTCGGCGATATTTCTTTGACAGTCAGTCCTCAGAAAATGTATGAAACCGCTTCGGGGATTGAAGCGAAAATCACCGATTCCAAAAAGGATTTTGAGACGCTGGTTCAAAAGGCAAACGCAACCTCCGCCTATTGGGAGGGCGATGCAGCGGAAACCAGCCGCAAGCAATTTGAAAAGCAAAATGAGAATTTTCAAAAGCTGATAGCAAACCTGACCAATTATGTGACAGAGCTGAGAATGATTACCTCTATTTATGAAAGCAGCGAAAGCATGACCGCAGAGGCGGCAAACAGCCTGGCGTCCGGAATTTTGAGTTGAGGTGTTTGTATGAACGCATTTGAAATCTACTTAAACTATAACGCAGCGTGCGGGCAGGCAAAGGAGCTTGACAATATCGCGCGCAAGCTGAGAAATAACGCCGAGCATTACCTTAATGAATCGTCACGCCACCTTGACGGCAAATGGAACGGCGACGCCTCGAAGGAATTTATTTCCAAAGAAAAGCAGTTGATTGACAAAATGACGGCAGAAGCGGATTCGCTTCAACAGGTTGCGGAAACCATCAGACGTATTGCACGCCGCACCTATGAAACCGAAATGAAGGCATTGGAGCTGTCGCAAAAGCGCACTTATTCTTAACCGGAGGAAAAGGCTATGTCTGAAATATATGTAAAATGGAATGAGCTCAGCAAGCATGCCGAACAGCTCGACGGCTGTTCACGATGGATAGGCGGCTATGTCAGCCGCGTAGATAACGTAAAAACGCGGATAAGACTTTCCGACAGTGTGTCTGTTCCGATAAAAGCCCGGTTGGCGCGTGATTCTGAGCAACTGGAAAGAATTGCAAAGGATTTAAGTCATCTTTCCGATACGCTGCGCACCATAGCTTCCATGTACCGCGAAACGGAATCGGAAATGCTTTCGGATTAGGGGACATAAGCGCTGCAAGCGGAATCATTTCCGAGTTAAAAAGACTGTATGTTAAAACCGGCGCTTTTGACAGAGAGGTGTCAAGCGTTATCGCAACAATGTCCTTCATGCGTCAAAATTTGCGCCGCATGAAACAAAGAAAACGCTGTTCTCTGCCTTGCTGAAAATGCTGACGGTGGATTAGGAAAACTTTACAGAGAAAAAACGAAAATGCTGCACTCGGTGATTTTGTCGGGTGCAGCATTTTTATAGATTTAAGAGAAATGATTATGGTTGAAAATCAATGTGCTGTAAAGCAGCGCCGATATTTTCATAGCGAGTAAAGCAGATTTATGATTTATAAACAGAAATTATCAGAATCCTAAACCAGCTCTTCCAAACCTCGCCAAAAAGTGTTGTTCTTACGTGCCCGTTCTATTTCTTGTTTTTGTTCCGCTGTTATCTGATACTTCATTTTTATCACCGGTTTTGTTATATCAGATTATTTTATTCTTGCTATTCTTGTCTGCTTCTTATTTGAGATTAGTATGATACTACTCTCTAATAAAATCCTTTAACATCTGCCGCGTAAAATTTCGCAGAACTGCGTTGTCGTCCTCGGAATCCGTCAGGATTCCTTATGTTTTTATGCTTTACGAAGCACAATATTGCTCTCAAGCTCCCGCCGCGAAAAGAACACAATAATCAATTTCCGTCAACAATATTGCACAATCACTAAATTGCTGGTTAAAAATTGGCGAAAATATATATTGATATGAAATATGGATATATGGTATAATTTAATATGCATAATATGCAAAAAGATACATATTTTTGCTTGACGCATAACGCAATAGTATCGTTTCCGTGCACTTTTTTTCTATAGCATAAAGCAGGCGATTTTTTTGCAATACTTTAGGCAAACACCCGGCGCAGATTTTCGAAGAGTTTTCATCAGACAGAATTCTTCA
>CADBSZ010000148.1 GCA_902797525.1 uncultured Ruminococcus sp.
AATCTGCTCGAAGCGCGAGGCAAAGAACACCGCCTCGCCGCTGACGGGCTTGATTTTGCAGAGCTTGAGAATGCAGACGTCAACGCCCTGGGAGCGCAGAATTTCCTTTGCCCTGCAGGCGTAGGAAAACAGTCTGCCGTAGGTGACGATTAAATATTTGGCGTTGGGATTGCCGTAGATGTTGTAATCGATGCTTTCCTCGCGGAAGTCGTCCGGCTTATACAGCTCGCCGCCGCGCGGATAACGCACCGCCGCCAAACCGCTTTGGCAGTAAAGCGAATCGACAAGCGCCTTGCGCATACCCTCAAAATAGGAGGGCGAATAGATGGTGGAGTTGGGGATCGTGTTGAGCATGGAAACGTCAAACACGCCCTGATGGGTTTCGCCGTCGCTGCCGACGATGCCGGCACGGTCGATGGCGAGCACAAGGTGGTTCTGTCCGAGCGACGCGTCGTGAATCAGCTGGTCGTAGGAGCGTTGCAGGAAGGTGGAATACACCGCAAAAACAGGACGGTAGCCCTTGGCGGCAAGACCGCAGCCGAAGGTGACGGCATGCTCCTCGGCAATACCTACGTCAAAGTAGCGGTTTTTATGCAGCTTGGCAAAATCGCTCAGCCCCGTGCCGCTGCCCATGGCGGCGGTGATGGCGCAGAGCTTGTCGTCGCTTTCGGCAAGCTCGCACAGCGTTTTGCCAAACGCGGCGGAAAAGCCCTTGTGACTTGACAGCGGTTCGCCGGAGTCGATGTCGAACTGTCCGATTCCGTGGAAATCGCCGGGCTTGTCCTCGGCAGGACGGTAGCCCTTGCCCTTTTTGGTGACAACGTGAACCAGAACGGGAGAATTGTTCTTTTTCGCGGTTTTAAAGGCGTTTTCAAGTTCCTCTACGTTGTGGCCGTCGATGGGTCCGAGATATGTAAAGCCGAAGCAGTCAAACAGGGTGTTTTTGTAGACGATGTTTTTGATTTTGGATTTACTGCGGCGCAAAAAACCCTTCATCAGTCTGCCGAGCAGCGGAATTTTGGACAGGCCGCGCTCGGTCGCCTTTTTGACGCGGATATACCACGGCTGTATGCGCACGGTGGTGAGGTAGCGAGGGATGGCGCCGACATTTTTTGAGATGGACATTTTGTTGTCGTTGAGCACCACAATGAAGTTTTTGTTGAAGCGCCCGGCGTTGTTCATCGCCTCAAACGCGAGACCGCCCGTGAAGGAGCCGTCGCCGATGACAGCGATGGTGTGGCTGTTGTCGCCGCTCATCGCCTTGGCGTTGGCAATACCGAACGCCGCGGAGATGGAGGTGCTGCTGTGGCCGGTGTTAAAGTCGTCGTAGGGGCTTTCTTCCTTTTTCGGGAAGCCCGAAATGCCGCCCTTTGTGCGCAGGGTGTCAAAGCTGTCAAAGCGACCGGTGAGGAGCTTGTGCGTGTAGCTTTGATGGCCGACGTCCCACACAACGCTGTCCTTGGGAAAATCAAAAATGCGGTGCATGGCAACCGTCATTTCAACCACGCCGAGGTTCGGCGAAAGGTGACCGCCGTTGACCGAAACAACCTCGATCAGCTTTTCGCGGATTTCGGCGCACAGCGCGTCCATATCCTCCTCGCGCAGACTTTTGACGTCCGCAGGAGATTTAATTTTTGAGAGTAATTTGTACTCACTCATAATACCATTTCCATTTTTGCAACGTAACGTTGCGTTCCGTCCGCCGAACGGCGGATAGCCGTAGTTTGCTGATTAATTCTTTCGTTTGGCGAGCGCTAAGGCAAACTGCTTTAAGTCGCCGGTGTTGCCGTCAAAGGCGTCAAGCGACTGCAGCGCCTGATTGGTTAGCTCGTCCACCAGTGCGCGGCATTTTTCGACGCCGAGCAGCGATACAAAGGTGGATTTTTGGTTTTCCTCGTCGCTGCCGACGGGCTTGCCGAGCTCCTCGTCGGTGGAGGTGCAGTCGAGAATGTCGTCTTGAATTTGGAAGGCGAGGCCGACGCTTTCGCCATAGAGAGAGGCTGCCTTGCGCTGCGCTTCATTTGCGCCCGCAGCGATACAGCCAAGCTCGCACGCCGCCATAATCAGGCAGGCGGTTTTTTTGTATACCAACTCACGGAGCACCTCAACCGGCGCCTGCGTGTGCTCGCTCATTAAGTCAATCACCTGACCGCCGACCATGCCTGTGCAGCCGGCATACTTTGCCAGAGCGTTGGCAGCAAGCCGGCACGCCCTGTCCCCTGCCAGCGCGGCGGCGCTGTCGGAGCTAAGCGTTTCAAACGCGAGGGTTTGCAGCGCGTCGCCGGCAAGCAGCGCGGTGTCCTCGCCGAAAACCTTATGGTTTGAGGGCTTTCCGCGGCGCAAATCGTCGTCGTCCATGCAGGGCAAATCGTCGTGAATCAGCGAATAGGTGTGCACCATTTCGACGGCACAGGCAAAGGGCAGCGCAGCGTGAATGTCGCCGCCGCAAAGCGCGCAAAAATCGAGCACCAGCATGGGGCGAACGCGCTTTCCGCCTGCTTCTAAGCTGTATTTCATCGACTCTATCAGCTTTTTTTCGCGCAGGTCAAGACCGGGCAAATAGGAATAGAGCGCGGATTCAATTAATTCAAGCTTGGATTTCATCGCTTTGGCCCTCCGTCATATGAGAAGCAAGCGCTTCGTTGAGCGTTTCAATGCGTCCCTTGTAGCCGTTGAGCGTGTCCATGCAGAACGCCATCAGCTCGCATGCGCGCGCATACAGCTCCATACTTTCACTCATGGGCAGCGCCTCGTTTTCGAGCTTGGAAACGGTTTGCTCCAGCTCGGCGTTTGCCTGCTCAATCGTCATATTTTCAATCATTGGGATTCTCCTTACTGTTCGCGTATTCCATAAGTCGCTGCAAACGGTGGTTGGCGCCGCTGCGGCTGATTGGCGGATGCAGGTTCTCTCCCAGCGCGCGAAGCGACATGTCGGGATTTTCCAGCCTGAGATACGCGATTTCCTTTAAATCATCGGGCAAACTTTCCAGCCCGACGGTGTTTTTGATTTGTTTGATTGCCTCGATTTGCGTTACGGCGGCGGAAACCACCTTGCTGATGTTGGCAAGCTCGCTGTTGGTGCGGCGGTTCACGTTGTTGCGCACCTGCTTGACCGCCTTGGTGCCCATAATTTCCATCGCCTGAATCGGCGCGCCGATGTAGGTCAGCAAATCGCAAATTTGCTCGCTGCCCTTGAAATAGACGATGTAACTGCCGCTGCGCGCGACGGTTTTCGGCGTGAAGTCGCACTCGGTGACCTCGCGCAAAATTTTGCACAAATCCACGCTGAGGTTCTTGTACGGCACGCAAAACTCGGCGTGATAGCTTTTCATCGGGTCGGACACCGAGCCGCAGCTGAGAAAAACGCCGCGGATAAATGCCGAGGAAAACTCCTCGGAGCTGAGGTTGGCGCGGTTGACGCGGCGCGTAATCTGCGAGGCAGTGTGACCGAAATCCTCATAGATTTTTTTACACTCGGCGGAGTCGACCACCGAAATGCGGTAAAGACGGCTCTCTCCCGTGCGTACGCGCAGCGCGTTTTGGCGCTCGATGATGGGCATATATAAATTTTCAAGCAAAAAGGACAGCCGCTTGGCGGCATAGGCGCTTTCGGTGGTAAACACGATGCTGTTCTCGCTGAAGGTTTTGCCGAACAGCAGCATGCCGTACAGCTCCGCCTTGAGCATGTCGCGGTCAAAGCACTGACCGGTGCACAGCTCGCGCTTGACTTCTGATGAAAAAGACACGGCTCCTCCTATTTGGCAATATCGCGGTGCTGAATCACGCACTTATAGCCGAGCTGCAAAAAATGCTCCTCCAGCTGCCGCGCGACAGTGACGCTGCGGTGCTTGCCGCCCGTGCAGCCGATGCCGACAACCAGCTCGCTTTTTCCCTCTTTGAGATAAAGCGGCACGGAAAAATCGAGCAGATTCAGCGTGCGTTTGATAAATTCCTGTGTTTCCCCGCTGCCGAGCACATAGTCGCGCACCGCCTTGTCAAGGCCTGTAAGGGGCTTTAGCTCGGGGATATAGAACGGATTTGGCAGACAGCGCACGTCGATAATCAAGTCCGCCTCAAGGGGAATGCCGTATTTGAAGCCAAAGGACATAAACGTTAAGGTGAGCGCCTGCGAGGTATCCTCCATAAAGAGGCTCATCACGCGCTCGCGCAACTGCTTTTGGGACATGTAGGTGGTGTCGATGTTGTAGTCGGCAAGGCGTTTGACGGACACCAGCAGCGCCTTTTCAAACTCCACCGCTTCCGACACCGAGCCGTCCTTGAGGCGGCCGGCAAGCGGATGCTTGCGGCGCGTTTCCTTGTAGCGCATGATAATCAAGTCGGTTTTGGCGTCGAAAAACAGCAGCTTGACTTCGCTGTGCGCCTTCTTGAACGACTCGATTTCGGCATTCATCATTTTGTAGTTTTCGTTGCCGCGCACATCCACCACAACCGCGACGCGGTTCATGCTTTTGTCCTCGGATTTGGAGCAGAGCGTGTAAAACGTTGACAAAAGCGAGGCGGGGATGTTGTCCACGCAGTAGTAGCCGATGTCCTCAAGCACGCGCAGCGCGCTGGTTTTGCCTGCGCCGGACATGCCGGTGATGATGACAAATTCCATGTATTTATATTTCTCCTAAAGAATAATTAACTCGCATTTTAAGTCGTAGCCCGTTTCGTCATACACTTTGGTCTGCACCTCGCGAATCAGGCTTTTGACGTCGTTGGCGGTGGCGTTGTTTTTGTTGATAATAAAGCCGGCGTGCTTTTCGCTGACCTGCGCGCCGCCGTGGGAATGGCCCTTGAGTCCGCACTGCTCAATCAGCGCGCCTGCAAACGCCCCCTCGGGACGCTTGAACACGCTGCCGGCGCTGGGATAATCGAGCGGCTGCTTGCTGCTGCGTCTGCCCAGATAATCATCCATCTGCGCGCGGATGTCGTCGGGATTCGCCTTTTTCAGTTTGAGGGTAACGCCGGTGATGATGGCGTTGTTGGTGCGGTAAACGCTGTTGCGGTAGCCGAAATTCAGGCCGTCCTTTTCAATTCTGCCGGTATCCCCCTGCGGCGTCATGTGGTTGACGCTGTAGACGACGTCCTTCATTTCGCCGCCGTACGCGCCTGCGTTCATAAACACCGCGCCGCCGACGGTTCCGGGGATTCCCCACGCGAACTCCAGTCCGCTGAGCCCGTTGTTGAGGGCAAATTTGCACAGCGCCGCCAGCGTTGCGCCGGCGCCGCAATAGACGGTGTCTTCGTCCACCATCGAGATTTTGCGGAATTCGCCGTCAAGGCGAATCACAACGCCGTGATAGCCGTCGTCGCTTGCGAGCAGGTTGCTGCCGTTGCCGATAATCATATAATCAACGTCGGAGTCCCTGCATTCCTTTAAAATCGTGCTGAGCTTGCTGGCGGAGGTGACCTTTACGTATGTATCCGCGTTGCCGCCGATTTTGAAGGTAGTGTGGCGGCTGAGCGGCTCGTATTTGCGCGCTTCGCAATTGAGAATTTCAGCAAGATTATAAATAATATCTGATCTGTCCATAGTTACCTCATTTGATTGTAATTGTGCGTTACTCCCACTTGTCGATAATCACCTTGGGAGATTCGGGCATTGCCGCAACGTCCATGCCAAGGCTTTTCAGCAAATCCTTGGCGGCGTTATAGCCCATCTTTTTCTGTCGATTGTTCATGGCGGCAACCTCGATGATAACGGCGAGGTTTCGGCCGGGCTTGACGGGGATGGTCAAGGTGGGCACCTCGACGCCGAGGATTTCCATGTATTCATTGTCGAGTCCCATGCGGTCGTACACCTTGGTGTTGTCCCACAGCTCCAGATTGACAACCATGTCGATTTTTTCACTGGTTTTGATGGCGCCCATGCCAAAGAGCTGGCGCGCGTTGATAATACCTATGCCGCGAAGCTCGATGAAATGACGGATATTGGCAGGCGACTGGCCGACGATGGTGTTGATGGAGGTACGCAGAATTTCCACTGCGTCGTCGGCAACCAGACGGTGGCCGCGCTTAATCAGCTCAATGGCGGTTTCGCTTTTACCGACGCCGCTGTCGCCGATGAGCAAACAACCTTCGCCGTAGACCTCCACAAGAACGCCGTGACGCGTAATGCGCGGCGCAAGCGCACGGTTGAGGAATTGTACCAGACGGGCGGTGAGGTCGGATGTGTTTTCATCGGTGCGGAAGATGGAAACCTTGTGGAGCTTGGCGCTCTCCAAAATTACGTTGGACGGCTCGATTTGACGGCAGATGATGACCGCAGGCGGTCCGAAGCTGAAAATTGAGTCGATAACCATGCGCTGCGCCTCGGAGCCAAAGCGTCCGAGATAGGAAAATTCGGTGTTGCCGAGAATTTGGATGCGCTTGTTGTCGAAGAACTCAAAATAGCCCGTCAGCTCCAAGCCCGGTCGATTGATTTCCATTGAGGAGATTCTGGTTTCCGCATAATTTTCGGAAACGTAAACCTTGTCAAGTCCGAGTCTGTCCACTATTTCGGACAGGGGTACTGAAAAATCAGCCATAATTCCACCGCCTTTATCGTTTTGGGCTCATAACGCCCTATTATAGTTAGTTTATATTATACTACAAAAGGCAGTTTTAATAAAGTCTTTTCGTGAATTTTTTTCATTTTTTTATGAATTTAAGGGCAAGTTTATGCATAAATGGAGACAGTTGACACCTTCAGCTCCTTGTCGGCGGTGATATACGGCACGGTAAAGCCTTTTTTGTTCCCTGCGGCGTAGCTGTTAAACACCGAAAGATAGTCGATTTTAACCTCGGGACGCTGCTGCTTGCAAAGCAAAATCTGCTG
>CADBSZ010000149.1 GCA_902797525.1 uncultured Ruminococcus sp.
AAAGGATTTGACGCAGGTGGCGGAAATGATTGCCGATAAATAAATACATTTCCATCAATAACAAAAATACCCTAAAGGTTTGCACTTTAGGGTATTTTAGTTTAATTGAGTTTAGTATAAGGTTCTCACAATTCACGACACGCAACAGGTAATTTTTTCGTTTCAAAAGACAGGTTAACTGTCTGCAATACTACTCCACGGTGACGGATTTTGCAAGATTTCGCGGCTTGTCAACATCGTTGCCTTTGTTGACCGAGGTGTAGTACGCCAAAAGCTGCATAGGCACGGTGGCGACCATCGGCATCAACATTTCGCTGATTTTCGGAATGCGGATTAGGTAATCCGCCGCTTCGGTGTCAATGTCCGCCTCCTCGTCGCAAATGACAATGGTCATCGCGCCGCGCGCCTTAACCTCTTTGATATTGGAAACGGTTTTTTCTAATAAAGAATTTTGCGTGGCAACTGCAATTACCGGCATCCCCTCGGTAATCAGCGAGATTGTGCCGTGCTTCAGCTCGCCTGCCGCGTAGCTTTCGGAATGGATATAGCTGATTTCCTTCAGCTTTAAGGAGCCCTCCATTGAGAGCGCATAATCGAGCCCTCTGCCGATGTACAACAGGCTGTCGGCGGCAATCAACTTGGTGGAAACAAATTGACAAATGTCAAGCACTTTGTTGATTGTGGCATCTATGACGTCGGGCATGCTCACCAAAGAGGAGGTTATCTGACGGCAGGTTGCCTCATCAATTCTGCCCTTGGCAAAAGCCATTTCAAACGCAAGCAGATACATCACCGCGAGCTGAACCATATACGCCTTGGTAGATGCGACGGCGATTTCAGGGCCTGCATGGGTGTAGATAACCATATCCGCCTCGCGCGCGATAGAACTGCCCTTGACATTTACAATTGCCAGTGTTTTAGCGCCGGTGCCCTTCACCAAATTCAGCACTGCCTTGGAATCGGCAGTTTCTCCCGACTGGCTGATAATAATCACCAAATCGTTTGCGCCAATCAGCGGATCGCGGTAGCGGAACTCGCTGGCAATATCGACCGTAACGGATACGCGCGACAGCTTTTCAATGACGTATTTACCCACCATACCGGCGTGCATGGCGGTGCCGCAGGCAACGATGAAAATATTGTTGAAGCCCCTGAGCGTTTCGGGCGTAATACCGCATTCGCTGAGGTTTGGCAAACCGTTTTCAATACGCGGTGTAATGGTTGTTTTGACCGCCGTTGGCTGCTCGTGTATTTCCTTGAGCATGTAGTGCGGATAACCGCCTTTTTCGGCGCTGTCCTCGTCCCAGTCGGCAGTGAGCAGTTCCTTTTCCAGCATTCTGCCGTGCAGGGAACAGAAGGTAACGCTGCCGTTTTTCAGCACAGCGATTTCGCCACGCTCAAGCAGATAATAGTCCTTGGTGTATTTGATAATTGCCGGAACATCGGACGCAATAAACACCTCACCCTGTCCCTGCGCAACAATCAGCGGACTTTCGCACCGCACGGCATATACTGTTTCGGGACGGTCGGCAAACACAATGCCCAGCGCAAACGAACCGCGCAGCTCGTGCAGCACCTTGCGAATGCAGCGGATAGGATTGCCGTCGTAATAAAAGTCTAACAGCTGCGCGACAACCTCGGTGTCGGTATCAGACAAAAACTCCGTGCGTTCATTATCAATCAAAAACTGCTTTAGCTGCTTGTAGTTTTCGATAATGCCGTTGTGCACAATCGTCACACGCCGTCCTGAGTGAGGATGTGAGTTGACATCCGACGGCTCGCCGTGGGTTGCCCAGCGCGTATGGCCGATACCGGCATGTCCCTGCGGCTTGCCCTCCTTTTGCATTTTCTCTTCCAAATCGGTAAGTCTTCCCTTGGTTTTTGCCACGGCGATTTTGCCTTTTTCAAACACGGCGATACCCGCCGAGTCATAACCGCGATATTCCAGCTTTTTCAACGCTGAAACCAGCACATCCGTGCAATTACGCGTGCCGACATATCCAACAATTCCGCACATCATTATTCTCCTTTAGAAAAAAGATTAAGGGCGCAGGAACAAATCATTCCGGCGCCCTTGCCTGTAACACAGCTATTATAGACTATTAGCAGGCTGTTGTCAAGTAGATATGCAAGATGTCGATAAGTTTCTTGCATATTATATAAATATTGCGAAGATAACAGGGAGATATTGAAAGTATTGTGAGCCGATGTTGCATAATTGCATAGAATTAAAATTCTGCTGTTCCTTTGGCAACAAAATAAAAAACAAACGCTACGATTGTAAACAAAACCGTAGCGTTTGGTCTTTTTATTGGATTATCAAGGCGCACTCTTTCGGGTGCGCCTTAAATGATGCTTTGCGGATAGAATTACGCGAGTCTTTTGCCAATGTTGCCGATTTCATCCGTATAATTTGCCAGATACTTCTGAAGCAGAGTAGCGTCCTTGATGGATACTCTGCCGTCGCCGTTGCAGTCAGCCGCCTTCAGTGCGTCGCCTGTCAGCGTCTGGAGACCGGCAAGATGTCTCTGAATAGCAGTTACATCATTAATGGAAATCGCCTTGCCGTCTGTTACCGCACCGATGAGCACGCCGGTGGGATCCTCAGAAACAGGCTGAGTGGTAATCGGCTCAGTGGTGACAGGCTCGGTTGTAATAGGCTCGGTAGTGGTCTGCTCGCCGGAGGTCTTGTAGAAGTAAACTACATTGATAACGCCGGGAGTGTAGTTGCCGGTTGCATTACCGGGAACAGTTACTTCGCCCTTGCCGGTTACCGCGGAGGTGGTGTAGGTGCCGTTAGCGGTAACTTTTTCAGCGGTGGTCACAACATCGGGAGAAACCTTCTGTCCGGTTTCGATGTCGATATGGCTGGTTTTAACGGTGGTGGTGAAGGTCACGTTCTTGCTCTTAACCCAAGCTTCGCCTGCTACCAGATAGCCGGCTTCACCCTGACCGGGTTCCTGCTTACCACCGGCAATACGGAAGATAACGTATGCGCTGCCTGCGGGGATCGTGCCAACCCATTCGCCGTTGGTGAGAGTCATCTTCGCCTGAGAATTCTTCAGAACATCGTCCCAC
>CADBSZ010000150.1 GCA_902797525.1 uncultured Ruminococcus sp.
GTCCCAGCCGGTGCCGAAGATTTCAGCCTCGGAACCTGCTACAATGCAGGTGTCCTCTACAACAGGCTCGTCAGTTGTAGGTGCATCCGTTGTAGGTGCATCGGTTACGGGAGCGTCGGTAGTGGGCTCCTCAGTAGTGGGCTCCTCGGTGGTGGGCTCCTCAACGCTGCCACTGTAAACAGTGGTACCGGTGGAATAGACCATAGTATTCTCCTGGACGTTGCCGGCAGAAACGATGGTAACCTCGTTTTCGGGGTTAGACTGAGTGTCGCTATCCTCCATATGAGTGAAGGTCATGTCATTGATGTAAAGGGACACAGTAGTATCGCCGGTGCCAATTACCTTGAATTTAACGGTAATGAATTCGGTTTCGCCGCCGTCTTCGGCATTCAGGTAATAGCCGCCGAGGCTGGTGCAATTGCCCTTGATTCCGTATTCAACGGAAGCGGGGGTGGTGTTGACGACTGCATCATTGGCAACCGGCATAACGCCGAGCTTTGCATTTCTGCCTTCGCCGGTGGTGTTAGCCGCTTCGTCAAACTGCAAAACAGCGCCGTCATAAGTTAACAGCCAATCGCAGTTAAGAAGTCTCTCTTCAGACTGAATGGAGTAAGTAACGGTGACATAGCCGTCACCCGCATCAATTGCCTCCTGAGTAAGCGATGCTTTGTGCTCAGGGAAGAAATTGGAATCAGCGGTTACATTCAAAACTGAAGCAGCCTCTGCATCGCCGTCACCTGCAGCGGCAACAGTAATCATTGCAACTGAAAATGATGTTACGATAAGCATTAAAGCAAGCAGAAGGCTAAGTGCTTTTTTGAACATTTCTTCTTTTCCTCCTTTAATGATAATGCTACTATAAGCAATACTATTATAATACAAGTGCCGTCCAAAAGTCAATAAAAATTGTTAGCTGGAAAACACTTTTTTAAATATTTTCATGATTTTGTTTGTTTTGACAAGGAACCAAATCGCAATTTGTCACAATTCACAATAACCATATGCATTATTTGTAGCCATTGACATTATGTGACTGCCAATTCCAGGAATCGAAGCACATATCCTCCAAATTCTTCTCCGCCTTCCAGCCCAGCACGCGCTCGGCTTTTTCGGCGTTGGCAAAGCACTCGGCGATGTCGCCCGGGCGGCGCGGCTTGATGGTGTAGGGTATCTTGATGTTGTTGACCTTTTCAAACGCCTTAACGATGTCGAGCACGCTGTAGCCGGTGCCGGTGCCGAGGTTGACGATTTCAACGCCCTTGTGCTCTCCGGAATAATCAATCGCCTTAACATGCCCCTTGGCGAGGTCAACCACATGGATGTAGTCGCGCACGCCGGTGCCGTCGTGGGTGGGATAATCGTCGCCGAACACACCGAGCTGCGGCAGCCGGCCGGCGGCGACCTGGGTGATGAACGGCATGAGGTTGTTGGGAATGCCGTTGGGATCCTCGCCGATTCTGCCGCTTTCATGCGCGCCGATGGGGTTAAAATAACGCAAAATAACAATCGACATTTCGGGATTGGCGGCTGCGGTGTCGGTAAGAATCTGCTCCATCATCAGCTTTGTCCAGCCGTAGGGGTTGGTTGGGCTGCCCGTGGGCATGGTTTCCACGAGGGGCACCTCCTTGGGAGTGCCGTAAACCGTCGCGGACGAGCTGAATATAAAGTTGTTGACGCCAAACTGCTTCATGGTTTCGAGCAGCGTGAGGGTGGAGTCGATGTTATTACGGTAATAAAGCAGCGGCTTTTCGCAGCTCTCGCCCACCGCCTTGAGTCCGGCAAAGTGGATGACGGCGTCGATTTTGTTTTCGCTGAAAATCTTTTCGACCGCCGCTTTGTCGCACACGTCGGCTTCATAGAGCGGAATCGGCGCGCCGGTGATTTCCTCTACCCTTTTTACGGCTTCGGGACAGGAGTTTGAAAAGTTGTCGGCAATCACCACGCTGTGGCCTGCCTCAATGAGCTCCACGCAGGTATGGGTTCCGATGTATCCTGCGCCGCCTGCGAGTAAAACGTTCATAGGGTGTCCTTTCTGTTATCAGCTGATAACCTTTAGTGTCGCTTTTCAGGCTTTTTAATACGCCATAAAAAACACTATATAAATAGTATACGGATTTTACGCTTTTTCGGGTTCGGGATAGTCCGTTCCGAAGGTTTCAACGGTCATTTTCTTTATCACCTGCGGGTCGAGCGGCTTGTCGGCAAAGTCGGTGTCGCACTCGGCAATTTCGTTGACAACGTCCATGCCCTCAATCACCTTGCCGAAGGCGGCGTACTGGCCGTCGAGGTGCGGCGAGGTTTTGTGCATGATGAAGAACTGCGAGCCGGCGGAGTCGGGCATCATGGAGCGCGCCATTGAGAGCATGCCCTCGGTGTGCCTGAGGTCGTTTTTAAAGCCGTTCATGGCAAACTCGCCCTTGATGTGATAGCCGGGACCTCCCATGCCGGTGCCGTCGGGGCATCCGCCCTGAATCATAAAGCCGTAAATGACGCGGTGAAAGGTCAGTCCGTCATAAAAGCCGCTGCCTGCCAGGCTCAAAAAGTTAGCGACCGTGTTGGGCGCAATTTCGGGATAAAGCTCTGCCTTGATGAGCTTTCCGTTTTCCATTTCAATAGTAACAACAGGATTTTGCATTGGTTTCCTTCCTTTTCGATGAATTGATTATGTAAACAAATGAAAGATTGCCGAAATGCCCGAGCCGATTGCCAAAACAATCATGCAAATGACATTGACGAGCAAATCAAAAATACCGAGAATGATGCCGATGATGCCGAACACGCGGTTGAGCGTATTTTTCATCAGCGCAGCAATGCCGAAGCCGATGCCGACAAGGCACAGCAGCACGTTAAGCCACAGGAATGCGCGTAAAAACATGCCGACAAAAATCAGCACAAACGCCGCTATGCCGATAATCAGCGAAATCAGTCCGAGCGTTTCGGGTGAGGCGGCAGGCTTTTTCATGTTGAGATACGGCTGCGCGCCTTGGTCAAGCACCTCGGGATTATCGGGCGTTTTTGGTTTTGCTCTCTTTTGCATGCTTTTGCGGTACATTTCGTCATATTGATTCCGCTGTTCCTCCGGCTTTGCGAACGGATTGTTCTGCGACGAGGTGAACATCGCGTCGTAATCGGGTTTGTTGTCCATGCCGCCCTCCGGTTAAATAAGAGCGATAAAGCTGAGAGCCGACTCTAAGAACAGCAGACCGCTGAACACAACGCCCAAAACCGCCAGCGGCATGAGCTTTGTCTTTTTGACAATCGCGATGATGCCGAACACCAAACCGGGCGTGCCGAAGAACACGGCATGACCGAAGCTGATGGCAAACAGCGCGGCAAACGCGGAAAACCTGTCCATACCGCTGTAGTCAAAGCTGTGCGCAGTAAACGCAAAAAACGTCATCAGCCAAAACAGCACCGAGAAAATACACAAACAGCCAAACACAAAGGACGTTATTGCAAAGCCCTTTGCCGCACCGCCGCCCTGCTGCGGCGGCTGCACCGGATAATAATAGACAGGCTGCTGCGGCGCTTGCTGCGCGTAATTATACGGCTGCTGTTGGGTGTAATCGTATTGCTGCTGCGTATAATCGGTTTGTTGCGGCTGCACCGGCTGCTGCGTGTAATCATACTGCGGCTGCACCGGCTGCTGCGCATAAGTATTCTGCTGCGGCGCGGTTGGCTGCGCGTATTCAAAATACTGCGGCTGTTCCGGCGGCGCAGGCGTTTCGTTTTGCTGAGCGTAGGGGTTAAATTCTTCGTTCATCTCTTTTATCCTCCCTTAATAATAATGCGGAAAGCTGTTAACCATTACAAAATAGGTAATGAACGCGCATACCATCAGCACCAGGCTAAAGGCCAGTCCAAGCAGCGGAAAAATCTTCTTTTCCGGCTTTTTCATCAGCGAAATCACCGCCAAAATCAGCGCCGGAACGCCCAACAAAATGCTGTAAACCATCGAGGCGGCGAATTTATCCGAAACGCTGCTGCGGAAGTTAAAGAAAATCATGCTCGTAACGACAAGCGCGAAGCAGCCGACTATAAACGACGCCACTCCGAGTCCCTTTGCCGCGCGCTCGGACGATTGGTTCGGCGCGACAGGCTGCTGAGGATAAGGAAACACCGGCGGCTGCGGATAGCGCGGCGGCATTTGCGGCTGTCCGTTTTGCGGCGCAACCGGCTGCTGCGGCGGCATTTGCTGCGGCACATCCGTGCGCACGGGCTGCTGATACACATATCCCTGCGGCGGCTGTTGCGGCTGTTGCGGCTGCGGATTGGCAACCTGCTGATTAAACGGCGGCTGCGGTGCGGAATAAGGATTAAATTCTTCGTTCATCATAATACCTCCTTGTTCATCTATGAATTGAAGCAGCAGAGCCTCTGTCCGCTGCATTGAATGCACTTACATAAACAGAAAAGCCGTAAACGAAAGGGACGTAAACAGCCCTAAAACAGACAGTCCTGAAAAAACAACGCCGACAATTGCCATCGGGCGCAGGCGTCGTTTTTGACTGATGCCCTTAATGCCGAACACCATGCTGATGACGGTGCAGGCGACCGCGGCAATGAGCAGTACCGCGGCGGTAGAGCCCAACGAAAACCACATCGCAGTCAGCGATTCACTGACCGACGCGTTTTTCGAAAAGCCGGACAAAAACAAGCCAAATGCAGAGAACAAAAACAGTACCGTCACACAGCTCAGTCCGATGCCCGTCAGGATAAAACCGCCGATTCCCGTTGCCAGCGACACCGCGCACGGCGTGGCGGAACCCTGCGCCGGCGGCGCGGGACAGACCGGCTGCTGATAAACAGGCGGCTGATAAGTATACTGCGGCGGTGGGGTCGGATTGGCGTAATATTGATATTGTTCGTTCATTCGCTCATCCCTCCTCAATGCTCATGGTGGCATAGGCGTTTAAGTCGGTGCCGGCGATGTTGCCGCCGAGATATTCAAAATAGCCCTGCGCGCCGACCATGGCGGCGTTGTCGCCGCATAACGATTTTTCGGGCATATAAAACTGCCAGCCGCGCTTTTGGCATTCGTCGGCAAGTGTGCGGCGCAGCAGCGAATTGGCGGAAACGCCGCCTGCAATCACCAGCTTGCTGACGTTCAAATCCTCTGCCGCCTTGACAAAATTCGTGACAAGACAGTTGACAACCGCATAGCGGAAGGAAGCGCAAACGTCCGCCTTGTTCAGCTCCTCGCCCTTTTGCGCGGCGTTATGCAGCAGATTGAGAACGGCGGTTTTCAACCCCGAAAAGCTGAAATCATAGGGCGCGTCGTGCACAATCGGGCGCGGCAGCTTAAAGGCGTGCGGATTGCCGTCCTCGGCAACCTGGTCGAGCGCGATGCCGCCCGGATAAGGCATGCCCATGGTGCGCGCCGCCTTGTCAAACGCCTCGCCGGCGGCGTCGTCGCGTGTTCTGCCGATGATTTTCATGTCGGTGTAGTCCTCCACCATAACGATGTGGCTGTGGCCGCCCGACACGACCAGGCAAAGAAACGGCGGTTTTA
>CADBSZ010000151.1 GCA_902797525.1 uncultured Ruminococcus sp.
CCGCCGGAGTAGGTGTAGGCTACCACGTGGCCCTGCTTGGAAACCCAAGTGGGAGTCACAAAGCTGTTGCTGTTAATCGCAGTCATGTTGGTGCGAACCGCCATCATTGTCTTGTACCACTGGGGCAGGTTTTTCATGGTGTTCGCTCTTGACCAGTCGATTTCGTTGATTGCGTCGCTGGACTTGTAGCTGTTGGTGTCGCCCTTCTTGGTACGGCCCATTTCGGAACCGGCGGTCATGAACGGAATGCCCTGAGAGGTCATCAAGAGAGTCATAACGCCCATCGCCTGGTTCTGAATGTTCTGAGCGGTGCCGGTATAAGCGGTGGAGCCGTTGGACTTCACGAGTTTATCCCAAAGAATGAGGTTGTCGTGCGCGTCCGCATAAGCGATGGTCTGAGAAGGAGCCTTCGCCGCAAAGCTCTTGCCGTTAACGCCGGAAACGATTTTTGCGGTGTTGGTTTCACTACCCTGGATAAAGTCGCCGTCTGCGCCGTCGGTGCTGCCCTTAATTGCGTCGCGGTAGCTGTCGTTGAACATACCGACGCGGGAATCAAGAGAAGTTGCTCTTGCCTGGGTGCAGGCGTTGGGGCACTGAGAGGTACCGCCGGCCCAAGGCTCGCCGTACATCAGAATGTTCTTACCGGAACCGTCGGTATACAAACCGTCGAGCTTGGTGCGGATGTTGTTCATGGTAGTGGTATCATGCAGCGCCATGAGGTCGAAACGGAAGCCGTCAATATGATATTCCTCTGCCCAGTATGCGCAGGAGTCGATCATATACTTGCGGAACATGCCCTTGTCGGAAGCAGTTTCGTTGCCGCAGCCCGAACCGTTGGAATAAGCGGTGGAGGAGGTCATTCTGTAGTAGTAACCGGGAACGGTCTTGCTGAAGCAGGAACCGTCGGATACATAGGTGTGGTTGTAAACAACGTCCATAACAACGGTGATGCCTCTGTCATGAAGCGCCTGAACCATCTGCTTAAACTCAGTGATTCTGGTGTTGCCGTCGTAGGGGTTCGAAGAATAGGAGCCCTCGGGAACGTTGTAGTTGACGGGGTCATAGCCCCAGTTGCGGTTGGTGGAGGAAGAAGCGATTGCCTCATTTACCGAACCAAAGTCATAAACCGGCTGGAGCTGAACGGTGTTAACGCCCTGCTCAACCAGATAGTCGATACAGGTAGACATTGCGCCCGCCTGTCCGTTCAGGGTAGTGCCGCCCTCTGTGAAGGCAAGATATCTGCCCTTGTTTTCCTCGCTGACGCCGGAGCTGGCGGAGATAGAGAAGTCGCGCACATGCACTTCCCAAACAACGGAAGCGGCGGGGCTGCTCTGGAAAACGTGCTTATCGGTGCTCCAACCCTCAGGGTCGGTGGAGTCAAGGTCAACTACCATGGAGCGGTTGCCGTTGACGCCGGTTGCTTTTGAATAAACGTCCTGTGTTTCGTTGGTCGTGCCCTTCACGGTGACAAGATAGGTGTAATAGGTGTTCTTGTAATCGCCCTGAAGTGTGGTTGACCAAATACCTGTGGTTGTGTTTTTGGTCATCGCATACTCGCCGATAGCGGCTGCGCCGGACTCGTTGTCGGAACCTGTTTTATAAAGCTTTACCTTTACGACAGTCGCGTCAGGTGACCAGGTCTTCCATGTTGTGGAAGACGGCGAGTAGGTCGCGCCAAGATCATTGGTGCTCTGCGCCTGTGTGGCATAGTTTTCCAGATAAGTCTGGTTGCTGTAGCCGACAGTTTCGCTGTCAACCGACGCGGCGGTAACCGCCACGGTGGCGCAACTCGAAACCAATACTGCGGAGAGCAGCAGCGATAACGACTTCTTGAATTTCATATTATCACTCCTGTGTATAGATTTTCATAGTTTCACATAATATGATAAGTATATTTTATCAAATTTGCCTATCGCTATATTTCTATATAAGAATTATAACTATTTACACAATACAAAGTTTCTTCTCTGTTTTTGGTGATAATGTCCAATCTGTTGGTCATTATTACAATGAGGACTCAAACAGAAAATACAGTGCGGATGATTTTGTTTTGGCTTGACCTTCAGTTTGATTTTTCAAAAATTTTAATAAATCTTTAAAAGAATATTGACGTGTAGAAACGAAAGTGATATTATATAACGTGGTAAAAATTCACATCAGAGTGATGAAAATGTTGGAGTACATAACAATTCAATATCAATCCGAAACAACGGCTGAATATGGAATTGCCCTTTGCGATGGCGGTAACGTGTTGGAGTACATTCCGCGTCTTTCGGACAGCCGTGCGGCGATTGCAAAGCTGACGGAGCTGCTGAATGAGGAGCAGGTGGAGCCATGTCAATTCGAGGATATCATTGAGGATTATCTGACCGATTTTTCTCTTTAAAAACGCGGGGAAATGTGGTATACTGTTGACGGTGATCACAATGATTTGTAATTTATGTCCCCGAAAGTGCGGCGCGCTGCGCACCGAGCGCACGGGAAAAGGCTTTTGCGGCATGGGCACCCTGCCCGTGGTGGCGCGGATTGCGCCGCATTTCGGCGAGGAGCCGTGCATCAGCGGCACGCGCGGCAGCGGAACCGTATTTTTTTCGGGCTGTACCATGCGGTGCATGTATTGTCAAAACTATGAAATTTCACTGACCGGCAAGGGCGTTACGCTGACGCCGAAGCAGCTGGCGGAAGGCTATAAAATGCTGGAAGAAAGCGGCGTTCACAACATTAATTTGGTAACTGCCGACCATTTTGTCGAGGCGGTGGTCAAAAGCTTTGAAATCTACCGCCCCAATTTACCCATCGTCTATAATTGCAGCGGCTACACCTCGCCTGCCACACTGAAGCTGCTTGACGGCTTGGTTGACATTTATCTGCCTGACTTTAAATATGCCGACGACGCGCTCGCGGTAAAGCTGTCGCGCGCGCCGGATTATGTCAACACTGCCACGGCGGCGCTCAAGGAGATGATTTTTCAGGTGGGCGCGCCGCGTTATGACAAGGAAGGCATGATGAAAAAGGGCGTGATTGTACGGCAGTTGATTTTGCCTGCCCACACGCGCAACAGCATTGCCGTGCTGAATCATTTGAAGCGGCACTTCGACGGGCAGATTTTGGTGAGCCTGATGTGCCAGTATGTGCCCTGCGGCAAGGCAAAGGGCGACCAAAAGCTCGGCAGAACCATCACGCGCCGCGAATACGACAAGGTGAAGCGCGAGTTGTTGAACCTGGATTTGGACGGCTTTACGCAGGATTTGTCCGCGGCAACGGAGGATTTTATTCCGCAGTGGACAATAGAATAAAAAACGTCCGGTTTGCGGACGTTTTTCCATCATTGTCTTTTAATTTTTACGACATCAAAAGCATAGCCGCCTGCCAAGGTAAAGCTGTCGTACACACCCTCGGAGACGTAGGCTTTGTTGTCATCGGTAAGCATAATATAATCAAAATCCGCGCGGGAGCTGTAAAACTCCTGCGCTTTTTCTTTGCCCATAACAAAGAGCGCGGTGGACAGTCCGTCGCTGAGAACGCCGTTTTCGGAGATAATTGACACCGACGCAATACCGTTGTCCACAGGATAGCCTGTTTTCGGGTTGATGATATGGCTGTAGATTTTTCCGTCCTCCCCCTCAAAATAGCGCTCATAGCTGCCGGAGGTGGCAATAATTTTATCGGAACAGGTGACATATCCCATAAACGCCGCGCTGTTTTCGGGATCGGCAATTCCGACCTTCCAAGCGCTGCCGCCGGGCTTTTTTCCATAGGCGGCTACCGTGCCGCCGAAATTACAAATTGCGGAGTTTATCCCCTGTTCGCGCAGGCTTTCAACGGTCAAATCGGCGGCATAGCCCTTTGCCACCGCGCCGAAATCAAGCTTCATGCCGTTTTCAACGCGCAGCGCCGATTCGCCGCAAACCACCCTGCGAAAATCGACCAAGGGCAGCAGCTCGGATAGCCGTTCCTGCGACGGAATATGATAGGCCTTTGAAATGAAGCCCCATTCTTCCACAATGGGATATACGGTAAGGTCGAGCGCGCCGTCCGTTTCCCTGCACAGCTCAAGCGACTGCTTTGCCAAAGCGAGCACCTCCGCGTCCGCCTCAACGCTCCCCTTTTGGTTGAGTTGATAAATAACGTTTTCTGCCGGCGCAGCGTTTGTTGCGGAAAGCTTGCTGTCCAAGCGGTCAATCTGCTGCTGCAAGGCGTCCGCCAGCGAATCGCCGGCGCCGTAAACATCGAGCTGCATATAGGTGTCCATCGCCTCAAAGCCGCGCGTTACCTTATTTGGAGAACAGCCCGCTGCAAGCACGGCACAGCAGGCGCACAACAGCAGGGATAACAGTTTTTTCATTGAATCACCTTCCGCTTTGATAACAGAAAGGCTCCTTTTGCAAGGAGCCTGAATCATCTGAATACGTCAGCTCTTTTTCCACGCGGCAGGAGAAAGCAGCAGTAAAATCGGGAACAGCTCAAGCCTGCCGGCAATCATGTCAAAAATCAGCACTGCCTTTGACAGGATCGTAAAGTTCGCGTAGTTGCCCACAGGACCGACGTCGTTCAGTCCCGGGCCGGTGTTGTTAAGGGTAGCGGCAATCGAGGTGAAGCTCGTCACCATATCTCTGCCCTCAAATGAAACAATCAGGAAGCTGAACACGAACACCGCCATATACACCACCAGATACACCGAGGTGTTGCGTGTGATGTTGTGGTCAATCGGCTTGCCGTCCATGGTGATAGTCTTGACATTGCGCGGATGGATTAAGAGCGAAAGCTCCTTTTTCACCTCTTTGGCAAGAATAACCATGCGCGAAATCTTAAAGCCGCCGCCGGTGCTGCCTGCCATCGCGCCCAAGAAGGTGATGACAAGAATCAGCGCCTTGGAGAACTGCGGCCAGTGGTTGACGTCGCCGATACCGAAGCCCGTGGTCGTGATGATGGACGAAACGTAGAAAAAGCTCTGGTGGAACGCCTCACCCGGCGGATAAATTGACATGATATTCAGCGCAATCATCACCGTGAACGAGACGATGATGCCGAGGTAGAACCACAGCTCCTCCATTCTGAACGCCGACTTGAACTTGCGCGCAAGCAGCAGGATATAAAACGAAAAGTTGATGCCGAACAGCATCATAAATATCGCGATGACGGTTTGCAGATAGTGCGTGTGATACGCCGCCATGTTGTCGTTGTGAATGCCGAAGCCGCCCGTGCCTGCCGTGGAGAACGAAACGTTGACCGCGTCAAAAAACTTCATACCGCCGCAGAGCAGCAGGATGATTTCGAGCAGCGTTAAGCCGATATAAATTCCGTAGAGAATTGCGGCGTAGTTGCGCATTTTCGGAACTGCCTTGCCGATAATCGGGCCGGGGCTTTCCGCCTTCATCAAAAAGATGTTTTGCTGGCCGCCCAGCTTGGGTATGAGCGCGAGCAAAAAGACGATAACGCCCATGCCGCCCAGCCAAACCATGACGCTGCGCCACAGCAGCATACCGTGGCTGAGGCTTTCCACATCGGTCAAAATCGTGGCGCCCGTGGTGGTAAAGCCCGACGCAGCCTCAAAAAACGCGTCGATAAAATGCGGGATTTCACCGCTGAGCCAAAACGGCATGGCGCCCACCAGCGCGAGCAAAATCCAGCTCAGAGCCGTGGCGGCAAAGCCCGCCTTTTGATAAAGCACCATGTTTTTCGGCTTTTTTACCTTGACGGCAAGCACGCCCAAAACAGCGCTGACCAAACCCGTCAGGAAAAAGTAAATGCCCTCGTGCTCGCGGTACACCACCGAGGTAAGGGTGCAAACCTGCATCGCCGCGCCCTCGACAATCAGTACCCAGCCGAGAATATACACAATAATTCGTTTATTCATAGCCTAACCTCAGCGCTTTAAAATGTCGTCAAGGTCGCTCAGGCCCTTGTGCTTGGTGATAACGACAACCGAATCGTCCGGCTGAATGGAATCACTGCCGTGCGGCAGAATAATCTTGCCGCCGCGTGAAATGCAGATAACCTGCAAATCATCCTTCAAATCCAGTCCCGACAGCGGCGCCTTGGTGGTGCGCGAGTTTTCCCTGACGCGGAACTCCAGCGCCTCTACCCTATCCTCGCTGAGACGGTAAAGCGTTTCAACGTTACTGCCCAGTGAATTCTGCATGGCGCGGATGTAGCGCGCGATGTATTCACCCGTGAGGGTTTTGGGATTGATAACGCAGTCAAGACCAAGCTTGTCGATAATCGAATCGAAGGATTCGTTGTTAATTTTGGTAATGATTTTTGCCTTGGAAACGCCCTTGATATACAGCGAAATCAGAATATTTTCCTCGTCGTAATCCATCAGTGCCGCCACGCCGTCGGCGCGGTCAATGCCCTCGCTGAGCAAAAGGTCCTGATCCATGCAGTCGCCGTGAATGATAATCGCGTCATGCAGCGCCTCGGCAAGCTCCTCGCAGCGCTGGGGATTGCGCTCAATAATTTTGACATTCGCGCCCGACTTAATCAGCCGCTGCGCCAGATAGAACGACACCTTGCCGCCGCCGAGCAAAATGACGTCGCGGCTTTTGCCGATATTGACGTTGGCTTTTTTAAAGAATTTCGCGGCGATTTCGGGCTTTGCCACAACGCTCACCTTGTCGCCGCCTCTGATGACGGTTTCGCCGTTCGCGATATAAACCTCGTTGTCGCGTTCAACGGTGCAAACGCGGATTCTGCCCTTCAGGGTGTCGATTTGGCTGATTTTTTTGCCGTCAACCGATGAACCGTCGGGAATATGCACCTTAATCAGTTCAACCGCGCCCTTGGCGAAGCTGTCGATTTCCAGCGCGCCCGAAAAACGCAGCAGGCGGCTGATTTCAATCGCCTCGGTCAGCTCGGGGTTAATCGACATCGAAAGCCTCAGCTGATCCTTAACGCGGTACAAATCGTTGGTGTACTCCGGCGAGCGAACGCGCGCAATTGTGTGCGGAACGCCGATGGAGCGCGCCATCAGACAGGCATAGAGGTTCACCTCGTCGCGCGCGGTTGCCGCAATCACCAAATCCGCCGTTTCGGCGCCGGCTTCGCTCAGCGCGTCAAAGGTGGCGCCGTTTCCCTCAATTCCCATAACGTCCAATGACTCGGAAAGCCTTTGCACCGCCTTGCGGTTGACGTCAACCACCGAAATGTCGTGGCCTTCGGTGTTCAGCTCTCTTGCGATGGAGGTGCCGACCTTACCGCAGCCAATGATTACCATTTTCATATCGTTCTCCCAAAAAACAAAGACATACGGGAGACTTCAAAGAAGCTCCCGCTCTAAATCATCTTTTATTTCTCAAATAATACACCAATCAAACAGAAAAATCAATATAAAAGCCGAAAAAAGTTTGCGAAAAGCACAATTTGGGTATTTTAAAACAGCAGCGCATATGTTATAATTTTTTTATCAAGAGGAAAGGCGGCAATTGCTATGCTGTTTATTCAATATCCAAAATGCTCCACCTGCCAAAAAGCCAAAAAATGGCTGGACGAAAACGGCGTTGCCTACACCGACAGACACATTAAGGACGAAAACCCGACCTATGAGGAACTAAAGGAATGGTATCGCCGCAGCTCGCTGCCGCTGAAACGCTTTTTTAATACGAGCGGCTTGCTTTACAAATCCATGCAGCTCAAGGACAAGCTGCCGGATATGACCGAGGACGAACAGCTCCGCCTGCTGGCAAGCGACGGCATGCTGGTCAAGCGCCCGTTAATTGTCGCCGACGGTTTTGTGCTAACCGGATTTAAAACAGCGGAATGGGAACAAACGCTTTTATAAAAGGAGGTCAACCATGAAACGCAGAGATTACATCAGCTGGGACGAATACTTTATGGGCGTGTCGCTGCTGGCGGCGCACCGCAGCAAGGATCCCAACACGCAGGTCGGCGCGTGCATTGTGGACAGCAATAACATTATTCTGTCTACGGGCTACAACGGCTTTCCCTACGGCTGCTCGGACGACGATTATCCGTGGGAGCGCGAGGGCGACGACACAAAATACAACTATGTGGTGCATGCCGAGCTGAACGCGATTTTGAACGCACGCGGCAAGGATTTGCACGGTGCAAAGCTGTATGTCGATTTGTTTCCGTGCAACGAATGTGCCAAGGCGATTATTCAGTCGGGAATTGCCGAGGTGGTTTACCTCTATGACAAATACGCCGACTCCGCCGCCACCATCGCCAGCAAAAAAATGCTGACCTCGGCAGGCGTTAAGCTCACGCGCTTTTCCACCGACAAAGACAGCATTACCCTGACGTTCCGCAAATAACGGCGGTGCCGTTACTGATCGTCAATGATTCTCCCCTTTTTCACATTGGGTTGAATAAAATTCTGATACGAATAATCCCATAACACCGCTGAGCCTTCGGCGGTGTTTTTGTTTCGGTTTAGAATCTGACTGAGCTTGACAGCATGGTTTACCCACTCCGCACCGTCGGTGGCGTTGTTGAGCATGGCAGGCTGCACATTATCGAGGGTACGGGCAAATTTAGCCTCGGGGGTTTTGCCCTCCTCAAACTCGTCCCACAAGCCGCGCAGCTTTGCCGCCTGATCGGGCGGCAACAGGTGATAGAGCCGGTCGGCGGCCTTCAGCTCACGCTCTCGCTGAGTAGCAACGCCCGACGCGTCATAGGCGTAGGTGTCGCCTGCGTCGATTTCAACAATGTCGTGAATCAGAATCATCGAAACCGTGCGCAGCACGTCAATCGGCTTGTTGGAATATTCGCTGAGCAAAATGCACATCAGCGCCATATGCCATGCGTGATCGGCGTCGTTTTCGTGGTCAACGCCGTTTGACAGCCGCGTCTGCCGTAAAATGGACTTCTCTTTGTCCGCTTCCAAAATAAAATCAAACTGCCGCTCCAGTCTGCTCTTTTCCATGAGAATCACCTCTTTGAATATGGTAGCATAAAAACCGCACAATTGCAACGCAATAAAAACGCCCCGTGGATTTCTCCATGGGGCGTTGTGTTAATTACCAGCGTGTGTTAAGCTGTGCTCTGGCAGTGGTCTTGCTTTTCTTTGCAAGGTATCTCTGATATCTGGTCTTTCTGGTGCTGCGTCTGAGCAGTACGAAAGCGACAATA
Organism: uncultured Ruminococcus sp.; assembly: GCA_902797525.1. Lineage (GTDB taxonomy): Bacteria > Bacillota > Clostridia > Oscillospirales > Acutalibacteraceae > Ruminococcoides. The sequence goes on from CADBSZ010000151.1 coordinate 9,091, forward strand.
CCGAGAATTGCTGCCACAAGAATCAGCCACAGCCAAATGTTGGCCGTTCTCTTTACCGCTGCGGTCTGCGCGTTGGGAACAATTGCGGAGGACTTTTCAAGCGCCTTCGCAGTAACCTCGTTCGCCTTGGCAACCGACTTGGAAGCGGTGGCCGCATATGCGCTGTTTGCCGCGTCGGATGTAACGAGCTGAGAAGCGTCTGCGCTCTTGGTCAAAGGTACGTCCTCTGAAGCAGCTTCTGCTTCCGTTGCGTCCTCAACCAATGCGGGTTCTTCCTCAGCAACAGCTTCGTCCTGTGCGCCGACTGCCGGAATTGCGCTTGCAATCGCGTCATCGCTGAACAGAAGCATGTATGTCTGTGTGTCGAGCAATCCGGTTGCTTCCAAACCGTTTGCGAGCTGGAAGTTTACGATTGCCTCGGTGGTGAAGTCACCGAACAAACCGGTGGGCTCCATGCCGAAGTAGCCAAGCTCTGCAAGCTTTGACTGTACGGTTGCGACCTCGTCGCTGAAATCGCCGGTTTCGATAACGATGAAGTTAACGTCCTCGGCAGGTTCTTCCTCAACAGCTTCCTCGGCAGGCTGGGTTTCCTCGGTCTGCTCGGGAGCGGAAGTGGTTTCCTCAACGGTTTCAACCTTTGCGTAGGGTGCGTTGTCGGAGTAGAGAACCTCTCTGTCCGAGCCTGCGATACCGTCAACATACAAACCTGCGGCTGCCTGGAAGGCTCTGAATGCCGCGTCGGTCTTGTCGCCGAAATCGCCGTCGATTGCACCGTCATAGTAGCCGAGCTCCGCCAAACGCTTCTGAATTTTTACAACCTCGTCATCATTTGAACCCTTGCTCCAGCTGGTGGGCTTACTTGCCGTGCTGCCCGAGCTGCTGCTCGAAGAAGAGCTGCTCTCTGAGGAGCTTGAAGACGAGGGGTTTGAAGGGGATGTGCTGGAATGTCCCTTACTGTCAAAGTAATAGGTGGTACCGTCAATGGTTCTGGAAGTATTGACGATGTACTCGCCGTTCTCATAGTAGTAGTAGTTGCCGTTAAAGTTTTCCCAGCCGTTGGTGGGATACGACACTGCGGTGAGCTTGAACCAGCAATCCCAGTTGTTCCAACCGCCGATTTCCTGGTAGCAAACGCCGTAATCGTCGCCTCTTGCGTCAACCTCCATGCCGTCCTCAATGTAAACGCCTACGTGGCCGGGACGGGAAAGGCCGAGTCCGTGAACTCTCGGCACGCCGTTGCTGACGTAGCCCCAATCTCTGCCGTTCGCCTGAGCGTCGGAAAGCATGCTTGTTCTGTTGCCGCCGCAGTAAGACCAAATCAGTCCCGAGCAGTCGACGGCGCCCGGGGAGGAACCTCCCCAAACATAGCTCCAGCCGCTGTAGTACGCGTTGAGCGAATACTCAGCAAGGCCTGCGCCTGTGCCTGACGCGCCGGCAGAAATGCTTGAGCCGACAACACCGACACTCGCTACGGTCACTGCGCTGAGCGCAACAGCGATGAGCTTCTTTATCCTGTTCATTGTAATAACCTCCAATTTAAAACAAGTTGTATTTTGTAACCGAATCATTACAAGATGAAAGTAACTTGTTAACAAATTTGTAATAATTATAGCACCCCTTTCCCAAAAAATCAACCCCCGACCGCATATTTTTTTGAAATCGAGGGAATTTCAGTCAAATTGTTCAACTATTATTTCTCAAAGGGAATTATTTAGGCACTATTGGTTACGATTTTGTAAATTTCTGTAATATTTTTCCTGCTCTGACATTTTTTGACAGCACATTTCGAGCAGTTTCGGTATACAATATATAATATATAAGGCAGGAGAACCTTCGGCGTCGTACTTTTTCGGCCAAAATCCGCCTAAATAAGAAAAAATTAAAAAACCGATTGCAACTGTGGTTTTTTTGTTGTATAATATGGTTGATTCTATGCTCATTTTGCCGTTTGTCGGTTTTGTAGAAGAAAAAATCCGCAACGAATAAAATATTAGATAACCCGATAAACTTGAATGAAATGCAAAACAGACATTGACAAAAGTTTAACAATCATGGTAAAATGGGTTTAATCGAATAGGCTTATCGGCGTTATCGGACTGAAAGGAATCCGAAAAATGAAAAAGATTTTAACCGCAATTCTCGCGCTGGCGCTTTGCGCGAGCGTAGCTGTTGCCGCTTCGGGCTGCGGCTGTGAAAAGGACAAGAAAACCGCCAAGAACACTACCTCCACCTCCAGCGGCCCCGGCTACAAGGTAGAGCCCACCAGCCCCGACTTTGAGGAAGGCGCCTTCGGTTTTTATCGTCTGAACGACAACGAGGTTAAGGTTACCGTATATAACGGCAAGGACAAAAAGGTTGAAATTCCCGAAACCGCCAACGGCGCAAAGGTAACGGTTGTCGGCGCAAATCTGTTCCAGGGCTCCGACATTGAAAGCGTAAAGCTGCCCGCAAGTGTTACCGAAATCCAGCAGCACGCGTTTGCCTCCTGCCAGAATCTGACAGAGGTTAACTTCCCCGAGGGCCTGAAGGTCATCGGCGAAAACGCTTTCTGGAACTGCAAAAAGCTCGAAACCATTAAGCTGCCTGCTTCTCTGAAGAAAATCGGTTGGTATGCGTTTTCTGCTACGGGCGTCAAAACCCTTAGTCTGCCCGAGAGCAAAACTCTGTCTACGCTGAACAACAAGCTTTTCTTCCAGTGTGCCGATTTGAAAGAGGTTACTATTCCGATTACCATTACCAATATCGCGGACGACACCTTTGAACAGTGCGCCGACGGTATGACCATTAAGGCATACACAGGCTCCTATGCGGTTTCCTATGCCAAGAGCCACAAAATTAACCTTGAGGAAATGCCCAGAAGCTAATCGTTCATTTGGTGGCTGCCGACTTGCTCGGCAGTCACTTGTTGTCTGTAAACCAAAAATAAAGAGGTAGATTTTATGAGCAACAAAGAGTATCCCATTGTGGACAATGCGGAAAACTTTGAGGAAGCGCTGGCGCGCGTCAGAGCCGCTCAAAGAGAATTTTCCACCTTCACGCAGGAGCAGGTTGACAAAATTTTCCTTGCCGCCGCAACCGCCGCCAACCGCGCCAGACTTCCGCTGGCCAAAATGGCTGTTGAGGAAACCGGCATGGGCGTTGTTGAGGACAAGGTGATTAAAAACCATTTTGCGTCCGAATATATCTACAACGCGTACAAGGATGTCAAAACCTGCGGCGTCATTGAGGAAAACAAGGTGTTCGGCACCAAGCGAATTGCCGAACCGATTGGCGTCATCGCCGCTGTTATTCCCACCACCAACCCCACATCCACAGCAATTTTCAAGGCATTGGTTTGTCTGAAAACCAGAAACGGCATTATCATCAGCCCCCATCCGCGCGCAAAAAAGAGCACCATCGAGGCTGCCAAGATTGTATTGGAGGCTGCCGTGGCGGCAGGCGCGCCCGAGGACATTATCAGCTGGATTGACGTTCCCTCTCTTGAGCTGACCAACATGCTCATGCAGGAAGCCGACTGCATTCTCGCAACCGGCGGCCCCGGCATGGTAAAGGCGGCATATTCCAGCGGCAAACCGGCGCTCGGCGTCGGCGCGGGCAACACCCCTGCCATCATCGACGAAACCGCGGATATTCTGTTGGCGGTCAACTCGATTATCCACTCCAAAACCTTTGACAACGGCATGATTTGCGCGTCCGAGCAAAGCGTTATCGTCAGCAAAAAGATTTACGCGAAGGTCAAAAAGGAATTTAAGGCGCGCGGCTGCTACTTCCTCAATCCCGAGGAAACCGAGAAGGTGCGCAAGACCATCATCATCAACGGCTCGCTGAACGCGAAAATCGTCGGTCAAAAACCCGTGACCATCGCAAAGCTTGCCGGCGTGACGGTGCCCGACAGCACCAAAATCCTCATCGGCGAGGTAGAATCCGTTGACATCAGCGAGGAGTTCGCGCACGAAAAGCTCAGCCCCGTGCTGGCGATGTACAAGGCGGAGGATTTTGACGACGCCATCGCCAAGGCGGAGCAGCTGATTGCCGACGGCGGCTACGGCCACACCTCCTCAATCTATCTCGACGCTGTCAATCATGCTGACAAGATTGACAAATTCGCGGCAAAAATGAAAACCTGCCGTATTCTCGTTAACACTCCCTCCTCTCAGGGCGGTATCGGCGACCTTTACAACTTCGACCTCACCCCCTCGCTGACGCTTGGCTGCGGCTCATGGGGCGGCAACTCGGTCAGCGAAAACGTAGGCGTTAAGCACCTGATTAACATTAAGACCGTTGCCGAGAGGAGAGAAAACATGCTTTGGTTCAGAGCGCCTGAAAAGGTATACATCAAAAAGGGCTGCATGCCCGTTGCTTTGCAGGAGCTGCGCGATGTTATGGGCAAAAAGAGAGCCTTCGTCGTTACCGACAGCTTCCTTTACAAAAACGGCTACACCAAGCCGATTACCGACAAACTCGACGAGATGGGCATTGCATACACCACCTTTGCCGACGTTGAGCCCGACCCCTCGCTGATTTCCGCGCAGAACGGTGCAGAAGCCATGCGCAAGTTCGAGCCCGACACCATTATCGCGCTGGGCGGCGGCTCTGCGATGGACGCCGCGAAGATTATGTGGGTGCTGTATGAGCATCCCGACGTTGACTTCCAGGATATGGCGATGCGTTTCAGCGACATCCGCAAGAGAGTTTACACCTTCCCGAAGATGGGCGAAAAGGCATATTTTATCGCGATTCCCACCTCCTCGGGCACCGGCTCCGAGGTGACTCCGTTCGCGGTTATCACCGATCAGGACACCGGCATTAAGTATCCGTTGGCTGACTATGAGCTGATGCCGAACATGGCAATTGTGGACGCCGACAACATGATGAGCGGCCCCAAGGGTCTGACTGCCGCTTCAGGTATTGACGCGGTTTCGCACGCGCTCGAGGCATACGCCTCCATGATGGCGACCGACTTCACCGACGGTCTGGCACTGAAATCGCTGAAGGTAATCTTTGAGTATCTGCCTGCCTGCTACGACAACGGCATGAACGAGCCCTATGCACGCGAAAAGGTTGCACACGCGGCAACCATGGCAGGCATGGCGTTCGCAAACGCCTTCCTCGGTGTTTGCCATTCCATGGCGCACAAGCTTGGCGCGTTCCATCATATTGCACACGGCATTGCCAACGCCCTCATGCTCGAGCAGGTTATCCGCTTCAACTCGGCTGAGGTTCCCACCAAGATGGGCACCTTCCCGCAGTATGACCATCCGCACACCCTCGCGCGCTATGCCGAGGTGGCGCAGTTCTTGGGCTTTGGCGGCAAAAACGACAAGGAGAGCGTTGAAAACCTGATTGACGGCATTAACGCGCTGAAAGCGAGAGTCGGCATTAAAGAAACCATTGCGGACTACGGCGTAAGCGAGGAGGACTTCCTTGCAACTCTCGACGAAATGACCGAGCAGGCGTTTGACGACCAGTGCACCGGCGCCAATCCGCGTTATCCGCTGATGAGCGAGATTAAGCAGATGTATCTCAACGCCTTCTACGGCAACAACAAAAACCAGGTATAAGGGAAAGGAGCCTTCATTCATGAAACTTGACAACGTTATCGCTGAAAGAAAACACAAAAAAATCTATCGCGACGGCAATTTGGTGGCGAAGGTGTTTGACGAATCCTTCCCGAAGTCCGACGTTTTGAACGAGGCGCTCAATCAGGCGCGCGTGGAGGAAACCGGTCTGAACATTCCCAAGATTGAGGAAGTGACCAAAATCGACGGCAAGTGGGCGATTATTTCCGATTATATCGAAGGCAAAACCCTGAAAGAGCTGATGGACGAAAACCCCGACAAAATCGACGAATATATGAACCTGTTTGTTGATGTTCAACTGAAAATTCTGAGCAAAAAATGTCCGCTTCTCAAGAGAATCAAGGACAAAATGCAGGACAAAATCAGCCAGGCAGATTTGGACGCAACCACGCGCTATGAGCTGCACACCCGTTTGGCAAGCATGAAAAAGCACAACAAGGTATGCCACGGCGACTTTAACCCCTCGAACGTGATTATCACACCCGACGGCACGCCGTATGTTATCGACTGGTCGCACGCCACACAGGGCAACGGCGCGGCGGACGCGGCAAGAACCTATTTGCTGTTTATGCTCAACGGTCAAAAGGATTTGGCGGAAAAATACATTAAGCTGTATTGCCTTAAGAGCGACACCGCGCGCCAGTATATTAACAACTGGATGCCGATTGTCGCCGCTTCGCAGTCCGTAAAGGGCAATCCCGAGGAACGCGAGCTGCTTCTCAGCTGGGCAAGCGTATTTGATTATCAATAGCAACGTGACGTTGCATCCGGTGCGCCTTTGGAACAGTCGGTTTTACAAAAACATCGGACTAACGGCGCGATTGAACGTTTGCTGACACTTTAATATTATAAAACAACGGCACGAACCAAAAAATCGGTTCGTGCCGTTGTTATTGTTTTAACGCAGCCACAGCCTCACATAAGCCGCAATGGGCGACATGGGCGGCAGGACTTGAATTCCGAGGGTTTCAAACGCCTGCTTGGTGGCGTATTCAAAGCCGTCCTGACTGCCGGTCAAGTACACGGGTACGCCGCGCTCTTTTGCCGTTTGGCAAAATGCCGCCAACGCCTCGCTGTCGGTCGGAAGGGTGCCCGAATGCCACCCCTGCAAAAGTACCGCCTTAATACTTTCCTCAACCACAGGATAGGTAATACCGACATAGGGTGTGACAAACAGCACCGTGCCGTTGAGCTCGCAATCGGAAAAATCTTCCCTCTCCCCTTCGCGGTAATCCGGATTTTTAACAAACACACCGTTTTGTATGGTGCCGAAGGGCTGAAAGAATAAGCTGTGAACGCCGTCGTCATACGGCAAATGCGGAAGCAGCCGACTGCCGCGGTGAATCGACGCACCGTCGCTGCCGGTGTTTTGGTAGGCGACGAACACGCCTTTTTCACTTCCCGAGCGAATAAAATCCACCGCTGCCGCAAAGTTTTTCAAACCGTTGGAACGGCCGTCCTCAAGCGGATAATTCGCCGAAACCAGCACGACGGGCGTATCCGTTTCACCCAGCACAAGGTCAAGATACGCCGCCGCATATTGCAGCGTGTCGGTGCCGTGGGTGACGATAATGCCGTCATAGCCCTTTGTCAGCTGTTCCGTTATGCAGGCGCGCAGTGCCTTAAGCCGTTTCGCGTTCAGATTTTCGCTGAGAATGGTATAAGGAGCGACGGTTTCAAACGCCGCCGCTCCGTATTGTTCGTGGTACATTTGCAGCAGCAAAAATGTGTTTTTTTCGTCGGGCGCAATCGAATTGCCCTGTCTGCTGCTGCCTATCGTGCCGCCCGTAAAGACGGTCAGAATCTTCATATTACTCCACTCCGATATCGTTCATCACCATGCCGGTAATCATTTTGGGATAGAAATAGGTCGACTTTTGCGGCATTTTTTCGCCTGCCGCAGCCACGTCGCGAATTTCGGTGACGCGCGTGGGATTGAGGATAAAGGAACACTGAAACTCGCCCTTATCCACCAGCAAAATCGCCTCTTCAAAGAACTTGGTGTAGGTCAGGTTAATCTGATTCGCCATGTTTTCCTTGTCGATTCCCATGGTCTTTTCGAGCACAAGGCTGTGCAGCACGCTGACGTCGAGCTGACGGGAAGCCGCGCTGACGCCCGGCAAAACACTGTCCATTACGCCGAGGTCCTTGAGCGTGAGCAAATACCACTCACCCTTGCCGCAATAGAACGCAAACGCCTTTTTGCCCTCGTTATATTTGGCGGTCAGCAGGGTGTTCATGTTGCCGACGCTGGTGTATTTTTTTATCTCAAAGTAGTCTTTGCAGCCTTCAAGCACACTATTCTTGTCAAATTTTTTCAGATCGCGCACCATGCGGTGAGTCGGGAACACCACCAACCCCGGGTGTTCCATGTCAACCAGATAAATCATCTGATAATCCTGCGCGTCGCCCTCTTTGGAAATACCGTTTTGGCGGCAGTAGTCGCGGTAATTCAGCGCGGTTTCATAGCGGTGATGGCCGTCGGCAATATAGAGCTTGCGGTCGGTAAAATCAGAAACAAGCTTTTCAATCACCGCCTCATCGGTGACAATCCACAGACGGTGGGTGATGCGGTCGTCGTCGGTGAACTGATATGCCGCGTCGGTTTTGGACTGCGCGTCAATGGTGTTCAGCGTGGTATGCTCGCTGTCCATATACAGCGCGTAAATCTGGCTGAAATTGCAGTTGGTCGCCTTCATCAGGTTCATGCGGTCGGTTTTTGCCTTTGACAGTGTGAATTCATGCGGCAGAATAATGCCCTTTGAAAACTCCTCCAGCTTGACGCGCGCGATAATTCCCTTAACGCTTTTGCGCTGATTGTAAGCGTTGAACTCCATTTCGTAAATATAAATCGCGGGTTTATCTTCGTGAATCAGCACGCCCCGGTCGCGCCACAAATTGAGGATTTCACCTGCGCGCGTGTAAACGTCGTCACCCTCCTTGGGCAGCTCCAGGCGAATCACGTTGTATTCATTTTGCGCGACGAAAGCCTTGCGCTGTTCTTCGCTGATAATATCGTAAGGCGGGCAGCACAGTGTTTTTAGTTCGCCTGCCTTTTCGGTATCAAATCGCATTCCTTTAAACGGTTTAATCACTGCCATAGCTATACCTCACTTCAAAATTTATCCTTTAACAGTATAGCAAATAGTTTGGGAAAGTGCAACAAAACTTTCAAAATTTCTGCGGCGGAAAAGGAATTGACATGCCCGACAAGTTCTGCTATAATGAAATGAGTTGAAACGCGCCATTAGCTCAGTTGGTCAGAGCTACCGGCTCATAACCGGTTGGTCCGGGGTTCGAGTCCCTGATGGCGCACCAGCGATAGGCGGAGTACCCTGTGGGTACTCCGCCTATCGCTTTTACCCGCCGCCCCATCAGGGACTCGAAGGCGAGCGTTAAGAAAACGTGCCGGCGGCATGTTTTTAGCGAGAGCGTTGCAGAAGCGTTCAACTATGAACACGCCGCAGCAAGCGAGTGTGAAGTTCTCGCATTAAACAAACATACTGATGGCGCACCAGCGATAGACGGTTTCGGAAGTATAAAACTACTGATGGTGGCAAACGATGCCTATTCAAAAAATTTCTATTTGGTGTAATACTCCCCTTTGTACGGTCTACGTAATCTTCATTAATTTCCGTTTCATAACGGTATTTTTTCTCGCACTCTTAATCTCCAAGGGTATCGTACCGAAATGAATTGTCTGAACGCGGATTGTTCTTCCGTATCAACGCGATTAGATAAACGACAAATAAAGCGGCTGCAACCGCTGCTCCGGCAGCATAGGAAACGGACCGGTTCAAATCGAAGCCCTCCTGTGCCATCAGGATATATGTGATGCTGACCCCTGTCATAAAGGTCGCAGGGAACGCGGTAATCAGAGAACCAAAGCGGTACTTGCCTTTCTTCAACAGATAAGCGGTCGAAACCCACAGCGTTATCATCGCAAGGGTCTGGTTACTCCATGAAAAGTAACGCCAGACAATCTGGAAGCCGTTGTCGTTCGCGATGGCAAACCACGTCAGGAGTCCGCCGACAACGAGCAGCGGTATGGTGAGTAGCAGGCGGTTTTTGATTTTCTTCTGATCGAGCTTAAACGTCTCGCCGAGAATTAAACGTGCGCTGCGAAAAGCCGTGTCGCCCGAAGTGATTGGACAGATGATGACGCCCGCGACAGCAAAAACACCGCCGACAACGCCGAGTACACCTGTGGAAATCTCATAAACCACATTGGACGCACCGCCTTTGAGCGCTTCGTTGAGGAGCTGGGTCGTGCCGTAGAACGACACGCCGGCTGCCGCCCATACAAGAGCGATTACCGCCTCGCCGATCATTGCGCCGTAGAAAATGCTTCTGCCTTGTTTTTCTGACGTAATGCACTTTGCAATCATCGGCGACTGGGTTGCATGGAAGCCGGATACCGCGCCGCAGGCAACCGTGATGAACATATACGGCCAGATGGGCGTCCCTTCGGGATGAAGGTTTTGAAGTGAGAGCTCGGGGATTGTGTATTTGCCGCCGGAGAAGATGATACCGCCAATCACGGCGCCAGCCATCACAATCAGCAGCACGCCGAAGATTGGATAGAGCTTACCGATTAGCTTGTCGATGGGCAGGAGCGTCGCGAGCAGATAATAAACAAGAATCACAATTGTCCAAAAGGTACCGTTCATCCAACCGGGCGTGAGCCTGTCGAGCAGACCTGCGGGACTGGTCACGAATACCGTACCGCATAATACCAACAGAACCACAGAAAAAACGCGCATAATCCACTTTGCAACCTTGCCCAGATAAGTTCCGCTCAGTTCTGCAATCGATGCTCCCTTGTGGCGCGAGCTAATCATGCCGCTCATATAGTCATGCACAGCTCCTCCGAGAATGGAGCCGAAAACAATCCACAGAAATACAACCGGTCCAAACACCGCGCCCATCAGCGCGCCGAAAATCGGTCCTGTTCCTGCGATATTCAATAGCTGTACCAAAAACGCCTTCCAGCGTTTCATCGGTACACAGTCTACGCCGTCGTTAATGGCAATGGCGGGCGTCTGACGGTTATCCGGCGCAAAAATCTTTTCTGCCACTTTGCCGTAGACAATATATCCTGCAATCAGAACTGCAAAGGAAATCAATAACGAGATCATATGGCTACTCCTTTTTTAGTTATAATTGTGACTCTAACCCGTTACTCCGTTTTTCGTTAAGCAAAAGGAAAATCCTGTTTTCACAGTTATCTTCACAATCATTGAATACTATCAAGATACAAATTAATTATATATCATATCAATTCATTTTTACAATACTTTTTTCATTCATTTATTAATCTTTTTCCTTCATTTATAATAAAAAGGATAGAATCCTGCGATTTTATCCCGGTCAGTGACTATGAAGAATTCCTTTGGGAGTTCAAGTCCCCGACGCAAACCCACTTAAAAAACTTTTTAATACTATTCTCTGATAGAAAGTAGACAACTTTCTATCAGAGAGAAAACGCTTGGCGCGTTTTCCAATTGCGCAAAAGCGCA
>CADBSZ010000152.1 GCA_902797525.1 uncultured Ruminococcus sp.
AGCGCTTCTTCATGAAGTGCTTGTAGGTGTGCTTGATCATATTGAAGGTGCCCTTGAGGTTGACGTTGATGACCGCGTCAAAATCGCTCTCCTCCATGTTGAGCACCAGCTTGTCGCGCGTGATGCCGGCGTTGTTAATCAGCATATCAATGCCGCCGAAGTCCGCGATGACCTTGTCGACCACCTGCTTGGAGCCTTCAAAATCGGAGACGTCGCAAAAATACTGCTCCACCTTGGTGCCGTACTTTGCCAGCGCTTCAACGGCAGCCTTGCCCTCGGCCTCGTCGCCGACGTACAAAATCGCGATATTCGCGCCGTTTTCAGCCAGTTTTTCGGCAATTGCCAGGCCGATTCCGCGTGAGCCGCCGGTGATGACGGCGGTTTTGTTCTCAAAATTCATATGATCACCTCATTACAGTTCGATTTTATCAATGTCTTCGGGCGTTTCCGCCTTATACGCCTTTGCCTCGGGCAAAATGCGCTTGATTAAGCCTTGCAGGGTTTTGCCTACGCCCACCTCGATGAAGGTGTCGACGCCCTGCGCCGCCATGTTTTCGATAATGGTCTGCCAGCGCACGGGGTTTTCCACCTGCGCCCTGACAAGCTCCTTAAAATCGCCCTCATAGGGCTGTGCGGTGTAGTCGGAGTAAATCACGGTTTCGGGCTGCTTAAATTCCACGCCCTGCATATACTCTGCCAGCCCCTTTGCCGCGTCCGCCATAAACGGCGAATGAAACGCGCCGCTGACTGCCAGCAGCTTTGCTTTGCCGCCTGCCGCCTTAACCGCCGCGCAAAACGCCTCGGCGTTTTCGCTTGTGGTGGCAACAACCGTCTGCGCAGGCGAGTTGTAGTTGACGGGATAGGTTTTGTCAAACTGCGCGCAGATTTCCTCAACCTGCTGCGGCGTGATTTTCATAACCGCCGCCATTGCGCCGGGGTTTTCGCGCGCCGCCTTGTCCATCAGCTCGCCGCGCTTGCAGACAAGCCTGAAGGCTTCCTCGTCCGAAAGAATCCCCGAAAACGCGAGCGCCGCAATTTCGCCGAGCGAAAAGCCTGCCACGCAATCGGGCACGATGCCGCGCTCTTTGAGCGCTCTTGCCGCCGCCAAATCCGCGGCGAATACGCAGGGCTGGGTGTTGACGGTCTGCGTCAGCTCCTCCGCGGTGCCCTCAAAGCACTGCGTTGAGGTGCCCCCGCGCACGCTGTCGGCGATATCAAACACCGCCCTCGCCGCGGCGGACGCGTCATAAAACGCCTTGCCCATGCCGCTGTACTGGGCGCCCTGTCCCGAAAAAACAAATGCTATTTTACCCATTTTGTCGCTCCGTTCAGCACCGCTTCGGCCTCGCCGAACATTTCGGTGATAATCTCTCTTGCGGTCTGCTCGCGGTTCACCATCGAGGCAACCTGACCTGCGAGCACGCAGCCGTTTTTGACGTCGCCCTCGCGCGCCGCCAGGCGCAGCACGCCTGCCGCCATCTTCTCCAGCTCCTCATCGGAAACGGAGGTGGAGTCATATTCCGCCTTGGCATAGGCGCGTGTGAACTGGTTGCGGATGGAGCGCACGGGATGTCCCAAACGCTTGCCGGTAACAACCGAATCGATGTCCTTTGCCTTTAATACCTTATCCTTATATTCCTGCGCGATGGTGCATTCCTTCGCGACCAAAAAGCGTGTGCCGACCTGAACGCCGACCGCGCCGAGCATAAACGCCGCCGCGAGCTGTCTGCCGTCGGCAATACCGCCTGCCGCGATAACGGGAATTTTGACCGCGTCCACAATCTGAGGCACGAGCGCCATGGTGGTCAGCTCGCCCACATGGCCGCCGCTTTCGCCGCCCTCGGCAATCAGCGCGAACGCGCCGAGCTTTTCCATGCGCTTTGCCAGCGCCACGGACGGAACAACGGGAATTACCCTGATGCCTGCCGCCAGCCACTTTTCCATATATTTGCCCGGATTGCCCGCGCCGGTGGTGACAACGGAGATGCCTTCCTCCACCACAACGTCGGCAACCTCGTCGGCAAAGGGACTCATGAGCATGATGTTCACGCCAAAGGGCTTGTCGGTCAGCGCCTTGCACTTTTTAATCTCATCGCGCAGCTGCTCGCCGTTGGAATTCATCGCCGCGATAATGCCCAGACCGCCCGCGTTTGAAACGCCTGCCGCCAGGGACGCGTCGGCAACCCAAGCCATGCCGCCCTGAAAAATCGGAAATTCCAGACCTAAACTTTGGTCAATCACCGTCGAAATCATATGTACTTCTCCTTACTGTTTTTAAAACAAGATTTTATCAATTTCGGCAAAATATAACCTTGCCGTCTGCCAAAATCGCATACTAACACATTCTTATCAATATCATACCCTAAAATGAGAGAAAAGTCAACGCTAAATCAATAACGGATAATTGAAAACGGAAAATGAAAAGTGACGGCCGGAAAGCAAGCTGTGCGAAAGCAGGGCTTGCTCCCCGACCGAAATTCTCAACTTTCTGTTGTTTTCATTTTCAACTGCAATAGTCCTCAAGCACCCTTTGCAGCGCGGCTTTTCCAGCGACCTCAATGCCCTTTTGCAGCTTTTTGCTGTCGCTGCGCGGCAGGCTGAGGGTGTAGGTGCCGGTGGTCATAAAGGGCTTTTGCTCCCCCTTGCGGTAAACGGCGATTTTGCCCTCGCAGTCCTTGACAAGATAGCGCTCCTCTTCCCTTTTTTCCGCCGAAACCGCGCTGACGTCGGCGACAGCAGGGGGCGAGGCGAGGCTGCCGGCAAACACGCAGCCGATGAGAATAACGCCCGTTACGGCAATCAGTTTTTTCATATGGCAACTTCCTTTTCATCTTCTTCTGATACTACTGTCGCCCGAATTTGCAAAAATATTCACCCTTTTTCATAAAATTCGCTTCAATGGGGCAAATTATTTCTATGAAAAATTTGAATTTTATTATTTATTTTTCCGCGGTAAAGTGCTATAATAAGGTTTAAGACTGTATATTAATTATTTGTTTGCTTCAAAAGGAGTTAATATGCGCAATAAACGTGAAACGGATATCAGTCATTACACTGATAAAACCCCCGACGTCGCCGCAGACACCAAACAAACCGAAAGCGGCGCGAAAAGATTTTGGAAAGGACTTGGCAAGGCGCTGCTGACCGTGTTCTCCGTGTGCGCGGTTGCCGGCATCATTACGCTGGTGTCGCTGGGCATTTACATTTTCGGCCTGGCGAACGAACCCACGGGTATCGACCTGAAGGCAAAATCCATGAACCAAACCAGCCGCATTTTTGTCAAGGACAGCAACACGGGCGAGTTTACCGAGCGCCAAAAGCTGTACGATGTGGAAAACCGCATTTGGGTGGACTACGCCGACATTCCCGAATACATGAAGGTGGCGCAGGTCACGATTGAGGACAAGCGCTTTTTCGAGCACAAGGGCGTTGACTGGACGCGAACCCTCTCGGCGGTCGGCGCGCTGGTGACGGGCAGCGACTCCTACGGCGGCTCGACCATCACCCAGCAGCTCATCAAGAACATCACCGACGACAACGAGGTAAGTATCAACCGTAAGCTGC
>CADBSZ010000153.1 GCA_902797525.1 uncultured Ruminococcus sp.
AGCGGCGTGTAGCTTTCTCTGCCCTTGCTGTCAGAGGACGCACCACGCATATGCTTGAAGCTGCGCATGTTATTTTTGCGGTTAAAGTGCGCGCCGACGGCGAGCAGAACGCTGGTGAGCATCAGCGACACCGCCGTGACAATCAAAATCTGGCTTGACGAGAAAATGTCCGCCAAGTCCTTGACCTTTAAATCCGTTCCGGGAATGGGAATAAACATGATGAACAGCGGCAATAGGCCGATGACGAGCATGACAATTAAATTGCGCTCATAGTTCATTTTGCTCCACTTAAATTTGCCGGTGAAAATGTCGCCGAGCATGCGGAAAAACTCCTTAATCAGGCTCCAAATCAACTTGTGATAGAACGCCACAACGGCAACCAGCGTGCCGACATGCAGCATGACGTTGAAAAACAGGTTACCCTCGCCTGCTACGCCCGTAATGTGTTGGGTGATAGCGAGATGACCGCTGCTGGATACGGGCAAAAACTCGGTGAGTCCCTGCACAATGCCTTGGATAATTGCGTCAAGAATGGTCATAAAAATCTCCTTATGTACGGGCAAAGCCCGTTGTTATTTTTCTTTATCAGAATTTTCTTCTATCATGTCGTAGAGCGCGGCAATCGCGTCGGACACAGTGCCGACCTCGTCGATTAAGCCCTCGCTGACAGCGCGCTCTCCGTCTAGAATCGTGCCGACATCCATTACCAGTTCGCCGGTATTGAGCACCAGCTGCGCGTAACGCTCACGCGAAACGGACGAATTTTCCACCACAAAGTTGGTGATTCGGTCCTGCATGCGGCGAAAATACTCAAAGGTTTGCGGCACGCCGAGAGTCAGTCCTGTGGTGCGCACGGGATGCACCGTCATGGACGCGCTTTTGGCGATGAAGCTCTTTTTGGCGGACACCGCCAGCGGAATCCCGATGGAATGCCCTCCGCCAAGCACAATAGACACCGTTGGCTTTTTCATGCCGGAGATCACCTCGGCAATCGCCAAGCCTGCCTCCACGTCGCCGCCGACGGTGTTGAGGAGAATCAGCAGACCGTCGATGCGGTCGTCTTCCTCTATCGAAACCAACAGCGGAATGATGTGCTCATATTTGGTCGTTTTGGTTTCACGGGGCAACAGATAATGCCCCTCGACCTGCCCGATGATGGTCAGGCAGTGGATGATTTTGTCCTTGTGGCAGGTGATAATTGAGCCTGCTTCGTTGATTTGGTCGAGCTTTTCATCGGTTTGCTCTTCCTTTTCTTTCGGCTCCTCGCATGGATTGGGAACGTAATCGTCACGCTCTTTTTCAGCGTTTGAATTTCTCGGCATATAGCATGCACCTCCGAGAAAAGTATTCCCGAAACCCTGCTTAAAATTTATGATGAAAAGCGGAATTTCATGCGTGAATAAAAATCGCGCTAAAATCGCATTATTATTATAACAGTAAAAGCAAAATATTTCAAGATTTTATACTTTATATTTCTAAAAAACAATAATTATTTTTACAAATCATAGTATCATGAATCTAATAATATGATTTTGGAGTGAATGATAACTTGGATTCTAACATAATTATGGGCGTTGTCATTTTCCTGCTGATACTATTGTCTGCGTTATTCTCCGCTATGGAAACGGCCTTTTCGTTTGCCAACAAAATCCGTATTCAACAGAGCGCTGAGGACGGCAATAAAAAAGCCAAGAACGCGCAATATATCATCGAACGCTTTGACAACGCCCTTACCGCAATTTTGATTTGCAACAATGTGGTCAATTTGGGATGCTCATCGATTGCAACAGTGCTTTGCCTCAACATATTCGGCGACATCGGATCGGCAATTGCGACAGGCGCTACGACGCTGTTAGTGCTGACCTTCGGCGAGGTAATTCCGAAATGCCTTGCTAAAGAGCACTGCGACAACTTTTCGCTGAGTACGGCAGGATTTTTGAAGGCGCTGACGATTTTGCTGACGCCGCTGGTGTTTGTGTTTATCAAGCTAAAAGCGCTGGCGCTGAAAATTGCCGGCGGTCAAAACGATACGCCGAGCGTGACCGAGAATGAACTGAAATACATTGTGGAAAGTATTGAAGAAGAAGGCGTGCTTGAGGAAAGCGAAAGCGAAATGGTGCGCTCTGCCCTTGACTTTGACGAAACCACCGCCGAGGAGATTTTGACGCCGCGCGTGGACGTCGTTTTTCTGAACGTGGAGGACAGTCCCGAAAAGATTAAAGAGGTTATCATTGAAAACCGCTATTCGCGTATTCCCGTGTATGAGAACACAACCGACAACGTGATTGGTATTTTGCACACGCGCGATTATTTGGAAGCGCTTGCCGACGGAAATGTTCCTGATTTGCGCGATTTGATTCAAGTCCCCTACTTCGTGTTTAAATCACAGCAGCTTTCGAAAATTTTAAACCACTTTAAGCGCACAAAGGTGCACATGGCGATTGTCACCGACGAATACGGCGGCACGCTGGGCATTGTGACGATGGAGGATTTGCTGGAGGAAATCGTCGGC
>CADBSZ010000154.1 GCA_902797525.1 uncultured Ruminococcus sp.
CCGAGGCACTCGGTCGAGTACCTCGACACGTAAACGCGATAGATAGGTTTGTTGAAAACATACCATTTCAGCCCGCGTTATAATACGCCGTTAGTCCGACGTTTTGCAAAACCGACTTTTCCATAGGCGTCCTGCGAATAAGGCACTTATTGCATGAGGTCTTCGTAAACGAACTCTGCCAGTGCGACGCGCTGGGCTTCCATGTCGGCAATCATAATGCACGAACCGGCATTATCCCACGATTCGTCGCCGGGCTTGTTGTAATACCACAGGCCTTCGTTCGGCACGTAGTTCTGCACTACCTCATAATTAATATAGGTCAGCGCGTTGGAAACCAGGCCGGTGATTTCGTCCTTTTTCAGGTTGGTGGTGATTTTGGGACCGATGGAATTGACAATCGAAATAATCTTGCCCAAATCGGCGCCCTTGAGGTCGGTGACCATCTTGGTGAGCAGCTTGCGCTGGCGGTTGGTTCTGTCCCAGTCGTCGCCGCTGATGCCGATTTCGTTTTGATCCTCGTCGCCCTTAATCAAACCGCGGTTGCGCGCGTACCACAGCGCTTCCTGACCGTTGAGCTTAATCAGACCGGGCGCGGCGGTGATGGTGGTGCGGTTGCCGTCAGACTGGTCGTTTTTGTAGAGCTGATAGTTGATGTAGTCGATTTCGTCCTGGGTGACTTCCATTTCAACGCCGCCGAGGGTGTCGATAATGTCAATAAAGCTGTCAAAGTCAACAATGGCGTAGCGGTCGATTTTGATGCCGAAGTTTGCCTCAATCGTCTGAATCGACAGCGCCGCGCCGCCCAGCGTGTAGGACGCGTTGATTTTGTTGTAGCCGTGTCCGGGAATATACACATAGGTGTCGCGCTGGAAGGACGTGAGCTTGAGCTTTTTGTGAACGTTGTCAATCGACAGCATAATCATGGTGTCGGTGCGGCCGTGCTCGCTGTCCTGCTTGTTGTCCTCACCGAACAGCATCACGTTGAGCACCTTTGAGCTGCGCAGCAGCTCGCTGTTGTTGACAATCGTCGTGTCGTCGGACGAGCCGGTGGGGGTGGTGGCAACCTGTTTGGTTTCCTGATAGTTGACGGTGTCGAGCAGCGAGTAGTAATACACCATGCCCGCGCCGCCGAGCAAAAACAGAATCGAAAATACCAAGCACAAAATGCGGATAACCCTGCCCTTTTTGTTGTAGAGCTTAATCACCTGCGTGTTTGAGCTGATGTCTACGACATCGTTGGGTTTATTAGCCATAAGCAGCCTCCTGTTAGGGGTGATTGCAAAATCTGTTCATATCTTACTAATTATACCATATAATTCGATTAAATAATTCTATATTCGAAATATTACGACATGCAATTCCAAATTTTAACATGTTTTTCAGCGCGGATTTGTTGATTCGGACAGGAAATGTCCGTAAAACGCGGTTGCATTCCGCAAAAAATGACGGCAGGGGGCGATGTTTCGGGCGTTTCGCTTTGTCCGCAGACCAAGGGCTTGTCCCTGACCGCGGCGCAGGCGGCAGGAATTTTCCGCCGCTTTCAGCTTTCCTGAATTTCATCCAGCGCCAGGCTGAACGACGGCAAAAATTCCTCGAAGAACACCTCGGCCTCGGGCAGCTTCATGTCGTGAATCGACTGCTCAATCGTCTGCTTTGCCATGCGGAACTCGTCGTTGCCCATGCGCATTTCCTCAATGCACTTAATCAGCGCCGAAAAGCGGTCGGCCGCCTTGACAAACACACCGAGCGCGCGGTCGCGCTCGCCCTCGGGCTTTAAAATTTCGGCATAATCCTCGCGAAAATCGTCGGGGAGCAGCGACAGCAGCCTGTCGGCGGCGCGGCTTTCGACGTCCTTGTAGATGTCGCGGATTTCGGGGTTGGCATATTTGATCGGCGTGGGCATGTCGCCGGTGATGATTTCGGTGGCGTCGTGAAACACCGCCAGCAGCGCGGCGCGCTCTGCGTCAAGACTGCCGCCGAAGCGCTTGTTGTGAATCAGCACCAGACAGTGCGCCAGCACCGCCACCTGCTGACTGTGCTCGCTGATGTTTTCATATTTGGTATTATTCATCAGTCCCCAGCGGTTTATGTATTTCATGCGCGAGAGCATGGCGTAAAAATGTGACTGTTTCATCGAATTCACCCTCAAAATAAATTGCAAAATAAAACCTTATGTGGTATAATACATAATAAGTATACTATGGCTTACTATGTGCTGCAATCTATTTTACCGCAGAAAACAGAAAATGTAAAGCCATTTGAAACGGAGATTCGCCATGCCAACCCGCTTTGCGCGCCTAAAACCTCAAAAAAACAGACATTATTGCCTGCTCACCTTTTTGCTTGCGCTGGGCGCGGCGGCGGTGCTGTTTGTGCCGTTCATCATTTATAACGGCGGCGTGTTTTATTACTACGGCGACTTCAACGTGCAGGAAATTCCGTTTTATCAGCTCATGCACGGCTTGGTGCGCAGCGGACAGCTCGGCTGGAACCACCTGACCGACCTCGGCACCGACAGCCTGGCGAGCTACAGCTTTTATTTGCTGGGCAGTCCGTTTTTCTGGCTGACCGTTCCGTTCCCGAACGAAGCGGTGCCGAACCTCATCGGTCCGTTGCTGATTCTCAAATTCGGCTGCGCGGCAGCGGCGGCATACGCATTTTTGCAGCGCTATGTGCAAAACAAGGCGCTGGCGGTGCTCGGCGGCCTGCTGTATGCGTTTTCGGGGTTTTCGATTTACAACGTGTTTTTCTTTCACTTTCACGAGCCGATGATTCTGTTTCCGCTGCTGCTTGCGGCGCTGGACGCGTTTTTGTACGACAAACGGCGCGGCGTGTTTGCCGTGACGGTGTTTGCGGCATGTGTGGTGAACTACTACTTTTTCGTCGGACAGGTGCTGTTCGTCGTGCTCTATTACCTCATGCTGATTCTCACCAAAACCGTGCGCTTCCGTTTTCAGGAATTTTTGCTGCTGGCGGCGGAGTCGGTCATCGGCTTTTGCGGCGCGGCGTTTGTGCTGGTGCCGAGCGTGCTCGGGCTGATGGGCAATCCGCGGCTTGACGCCATGCCCAACGGCTGGGACGCGCTGGTGTATAGCAAGCCGCAGCGCTACTGGCTGATTGTGCTCAGCTTTTTGTTTCCGTCCGACATTCCGGCGCTGCCGGTGGTTACGCCCGACTCCAACTGCAAGTGGGCGTCGGTGGCAGGCTGGCTGCCGCTGTTCGGCATGACGGGCGTGATTGCGTATTTGCAGCGCAAACAGCGCGACTGGCTGAAAAAGCTGATTCTGCTGCTCATGCTCTTTGCCATGGTGCCGGTGCTCAACAGCATGTTTCAAATGCTCAACACCTCGATTTATTACGCGCGCTGGTTTTATATGCTTGTGCTCGTGTTTATCCTCGCCACGCTGCGCGCGGCGGAGGACAACGAGGCCGACTGGAACCGCGCCGTGATTTGGTCGGCGGCGCTCACCGCGGGCGCGGCGGCGCTGATTGGCCTGACGCCCAAGCTCAGCGGAGAGGACGACGAGGCAAAAACGCTCAGCCTCGGCGTGCAAAGCGATTATGACAAGTTCTGGCTGTATGCGCTTTTGGCGCTGCTCAGCCTTTTGGCATTCGTGCTGATTTATAAAAAATTCTGGCGGCGGCGCGGCTTTGTGCCGCTCACCATCGGCGCCGTGCTGGCGATTGCGCTCGCGTCGGGCGGCTTTGTCGTGGGCAACGGCGTGCTCATCAGCAGCTCCACCGACAGCATCAAGCGGCACATCATCAACGCGCGCGACAAAATTGACATTGACGATTTGGAACAGGTGCGCAGCGACTTTTTTGAGGGCGTTGACAACAC
>CADBSZ010000155.1 GCA_902797525.1 uncultured Ruminococcus sp.
CAACGTTCTGCCCGAAAAGGTGAAGGAAACCATGAAGGCGCAAATCCCTGCCAAGCGCATCGGCACGCCCGAGGACGTTGCCAACGTCGTGGCGTTCTTGTGCAGCGACGAGGCGGCATACGTAACAGGCGAGGTCATCCGCGTAGACGGCGGACTGGCAATTTGACGCTGCATTCGGCGCGTTCGGCGCTGCGCGTATGCTGAAAAACGTAAAATACAACCCAAACGATTGAAAGACTGTCATTCCGGGCAAAGCCGGGGATCCCCCTCGTGCGGCGCGCGGCTTAAAACGGCAGAGAGGACGTGACAATATGAGCAGAAGAGTAGTAGTAACCGGCTTGGGCGCGGTCAGCCCCGTGGGCAACGACGTTCCCACCATGTGGAACAACATGGTCAACGGCGTTTGCGGCATTGAAGAAATCACCGCGTTCGACACCTCGGACTTAAAGGTACATATCGCCGGCACGGTCAAGGACTTTGACCCCGAGCAATATTTTGAAAAAAGAGAAGCCAAAAAGCTCGACATTTACTGCCAGTACGCCATTGCGGCGGCACAGCAGGCGGTGGACGACAGCGGCATTCTCGGCACTGTTGACGAAAACCGCTTCGGCGTGTATATCGGCGCCGGCATCGGCGGTCTGCAAACCTTTGTCAACAACACCGTCGGACTTGAAAACGGCGGTCCGCGCAAGGTCAGCCCCTTCTTTATCCCCATGATGATCGGCAACATCGCCACGGGCAACGTCGCCATCCGCTTCCATGCGAAGGGCGTGTCGCTGTCCGTCATGAGCGCGTGCGCCACCGGCACCAACTCCATCGGCGAGGCGTTTCACGCCATCAAGGACGGCTATGCCGACGCGATTATCGCGGGCGGCGCGGAGGCGGTTGTGGCAAGACTCACCATCGTCGGCTTCCAGAACATGAAGGCGCTGTCCACCAATCCCGATCCCAAAACAGCTTCCCGTCCGTTCGACAAGGACAGAAACGGCTTTGTTATGGGCGAGGGCGCAGGCATGCTGATTTTGGAGGAATACGAGCACGCAAAGGCGCGCGGCGCAAAGATTTACGCTGAGTTTTCCGGCTACGGCAACACCTGCGACGCGCATCACGTCACCGCTCCCGACCCCGAGGGTGCAGGACTGGCGCGCGCGATTGAAATTGCGTTTGCCGAGGCGAACGTCGCCGACGACGCGCAAATTTACATCAACGCCCACGGCACCAGCACCCACCTCAACGATCTTACCGAAACCATGGCGATTAAAAAGGCGCTGGGCGACAAGGCGTACGACGCGAGCATCAGCTCCACCAAATCCATGACAGGCCACATGCTGGGCGCAACCGGCGCGATTGAGGCAATTGCGGCGGTGAAGGCGATTGAGGAGGGCGTGATTCCGCCCACGATTAACCTCGACGAGCCCGACGAGGGACTCGACCTCGACTACACCCCCAAAACGGCGAAAAAGCGCGCCGTCAACGTTGCCGCTTCCACCAACCTCGGCTTCGGCGGTCACGACGCCTGCGTGGTATTCAAAAAAATTTAGGAGGGTTTTCCCATGATAGATATTGCAACCTTAAAAGAATACATCAAGGTGCTCGAGGACAGCTCCCTGCAGTCGCTTGAAATCTCGGACGGCACCGATACGCTGCGCATGGAAAAGCCGTTTAACGACGGTGCTCCGGCAGCCTTTGGCGCGCAGCCTGCGGTCAGCGGCGATGTGCAGGTGTATCCCACAGCGGACGGCCCCACTGCAGTTTATGCAGCCGATCAGCCCGCTGCCAACGGCGGCAAGTCCATCAACGCGCCCATTGTCGGCGTGTTCTATGCCGCGCCCTCGCCCGACAGCGAGCCGTATGTTTCCGTCGGCAAAAAGGTCAGAAAGGGCGACACCGTCTGCATTATCGAAGCCATGAAATGCATGAACGAAATTCAGGCGGAGGAGGACGGCGAAATCGTTGACGTCCTCGTCAACAACGGCGATTTGGTTGAATTTGACCAGCCGTTATTTCGTATTAAATAGAGTTGAGAGTTTAGAGTTGAAGGTTGAATGATTCAAAATCGGAGCGAAGCGACCCTTCATTTTCCACTTTCCGTTTTCCACTTTCAACTCTCTCCGAAGGAGTAAACCATGAACCAACAGGAAATCATGAACATTCTGCCCCACCGCGACAACATGCTGCTCGTTGAGGAGTCCGAAATGCTCGACGAAAACACCGCGAAGGGCAAATATACCGTCAAGGGCGACGAGTTCTTTTTGCAGGGACATTTTCCGGGGAATCCCGTGGTTCCCGGCGTGATTCTGTGCGAAATGATGGGACAGGCAAGCTGCTGTCTGCTCGCCGACAAGGTCAGCGACTGCACGCCCTACTTCACCAAAATGGACAAGGTGAAGTTCAAAAATCCCGTCAAGCCCGGCGATACGCTCGAGAGCGTGTGCACCCTCACCAAAAACCGCGGCGCGTTTTATTTTATCGACGCCAAGGGCTATGTGGACGGCAAGCTGTGCGTCAGCGCCGAGCTGTCGTTTGCGCTTGTGCCGAACGAAAAGTAACAGTATTATACAACTAACCACTTTTTGGGAAGTGAAACCATGTTTTCTAAAATTCTGATTGCCAACCGCGGCGAAATCGCGGTTCGAATTATCCGTGCCTGCCGTGAAATGGGCATTTCCACGGTCGCCATCTATTCCAAGGCGGACAAGGACGCCATGCACGTGCAGCTCGCCGACGAAAGCTACTGCGTCGGCGGAAACCGCGTTGCCGACAGCTATCTCAACATTCCTGCCATCCTCACGGTGGCGGTGGAAAGCGGCGCGCAGGCGATTCACCCCGGCTATGGTCTGCTCAGCGAAAACGCGAAGTTTGTGTCGCTTTGCGAGCAGTGTAATATTAACTTCATCGGTCCCACGTCCGACATGATTGCCATGCTCGGCGACAAGGACATGGCGCGCAAAACCATGCGTGCGGCAGGCGTGCCCGTCACGCCCGGCTGCGATGTGGTGGAGGACCTCGAAACCGCCAAGGCGGAGGCGGCGAAAATCGGCTTTCCGCTGCTGATTAAGGCGCGCTCGGGCGGCGGCGGCAGAGGCATTCGCCGCGTGGACTGCATCGAGCAGTTTGAGGACGCGTTCCTTTCGGCAAGCGCCGAGGCAAAGTCCGCGTTTGGCGACGGCGCGTGCTACATAGAAAAATTCATTCACCCCGTAAAGCACATCGAAATGCAGCTGCTTTGCGACAAATACGATAACATCATCTGTCTGGGCGAGCGCGAATGCTCCGTGCAGCGCAAAAACCAAAAGATGATTGAGGAAAGCCCCAGCCCTGCCTTAGACGAAAAAACGCGCAAAAAAATGATGATTGCGGCGGTCAA
This sequence comes from uncultured Ruminococcus sp., assembly GCA_902797525.1. GTDB lineage: Bacteria > Bacillota > Clostridia > Oscillospirales > Acutalibacteraceae > Ruminococcoides. Next base: position 3,368 of record CADBSZ010000155.1, read on the forward strand.
GGCGGCAAAGGCGGTGCATTATGTCAACGCCGGCACCGTGGAGTTTTTGCTCGACCGCGACAACAATTTTTACTTCATGGAAATGAACACGCGCTTGCAGGTGGAGCACGGCGTCACCGAAATGGTTACGGGACTTGACATCGTGCAGTGGCAAATCCGTATTGCCGCCGGCGCAAGGCTCACGCGCACGCAGGACAGCATTTTCACCCACGGCAACGTCATCGAGTGCCGTATCAACGCCGAAAATCCCGACAAGGGCTTCCGCCCCAGCTGCGGCACCATCAGGCGCCTGCACACCCCGGGCGGTTCGTTTGTGCGCTTTGACACCGCGGTTTATCAGGACTATGTGGTGCCGCCCTACTACGATTCGATGATTGGCAAGCTGATTGTTCAGGCGCGCAGCCGCGCCGAGGCAATCCGCAAAATGAAGATGGCGCTCTCGGAGCTGACCATCGACGGCATCGACATCAACCGCGATATTCTCGCTGAAATCCTGTCCGACGACCGCTTTGTCAGCGGCGAATACACCACCGATTTTATGCAGGATTTTGAACAGGAACGCAAGAAATAAATGTAGAATGTAAAATGTAAAATGTAAAATGGAAAATGATGGGCGGGACACCCGCACCCGATTATGATTATGGAGCGCAGCGACCCTTCATTTTCAATTTTCCATTTTCAACTTTCAATTATCACCACCCCGAAAGGTACTGGCTTTATGGATTTATTCGCCTTTGTAAAACCGAAAAACGAGCTGGAGTCCGCTCCCGACGCCAAGCAGAACGTGCCCTTTGTCCCCGAAGAAATGTGGACGAAGTGCCCCAAGTGCAACACCATGCTCCTCACCACCGATTTGGAGGAGAACTTTAACGTTTGCACCCACTGCAACCATCATTTCCGCATCAGCGCCAAGCAGCGCATCAACCTGATGGCAGACGGCGACACCTTTGCCGAGCGCGACGGCGAGCTGACAAGCACCAATATTCTCGACTTTCCGGGCTACGACCAAAAGCTTGAAAAGGCAAGGCAAAAGGCGAAGGAATCCGTTATTTGCGGCGAGTGCCTCATCGGCGGCGTCAAAGCCGTGCTCTGCGTCATGGAG
>CADBSZ010000156.1 GCA_902797525.1 uncultured Ruminococcus sp.
GCCGGTGCGCGGATCCTTCAGCTCGGGGAACTCGTTGAGTACGTCGGTCATCTCGTTGCCGCGCTCACCGCAGCCGATGTAAACGATAATGTCAGCTGCCGCCCACTTTGCAAGCTGGTGCTGAACGACGGTTTTGCCGGAGCCGAACGGGCCGGGAACCGCCGCAACGCCGCCCTTTGCCAGAGGAAAGAGGGTGTCAATCGGGCGCTGTCCGGTGGTGAGCAAAATGTCGGGGGACAGCTTCTTTTTATACGGTCTGCCCACGCGGACAGGCCAGGTAGTGAACATTTTAATTTCTTTGTCGCCGTTTTCGGCGGCGATAACGGCAACCGCGTCGTCAAGGGTAAACTCGCCTTCGCTGATGCTCTTTACGGTGCCCTCTGTTTTGTTGGGAACCATGATTTTGTGCAGTACGGCGGCGGTTTCCTGTACGGTGCCCAGCACGTCGCCGGCCTTCACCTTGTCGCCGACCTTTGCCACGGGGGTGAACTTCCACTTTTTGTTGTGGTCAAGCGAGGGAACGTCAATGCCGCGCTTGAGATTGGTGCCGGCGACCTTCATAATTTCGTCGAGCGGACGCTGAATACCGTCGTAAATCGCTCCGATAAGACCGGGGCCGAGCTCAACGGACAGCGGCGCGCCGGTGGATTCTACGGTTTCGCCGGGGCCGAGACCTGAGGTTTCCTCATAAACCTGAATCGACGCCCTGTCGCCGTGCATTTCGATAATTTCGCCAATCAGACGCTGACTGCTTACGCGCACAACGTCAAACATATTCGCGTCGCGCATGCCCTCGGCGATAACCAGAGGACCCGCGACCTTCGTTATAATACCAGTTTTCAAATAATACACCTCAATCGTTGAAGATTATGTCGGAGCCGACCGCCTTTTCCACAAAGGAGGAAAGACGGCGTGTGCCCGTGCCCTTGTTGCCTGTCACACCCGGAATGGGGATGACGGCAGGCGTCAGACGCTCGGCGTAACGCGCGCGCACCTTTTCCGTTGCCAGAAACACGGCTTCGGTCAGATAAATCACGGCGTAACGGTCGCTGTCGGCAACGCGCCGCAGCAGCGCGCCCGCCTCATTTGTGTCGTCGCAGGGATAGATGTCGAGTCCGACAGCGGAAAAGCCCTTAATGCTCTCGCCATCGCCGATGACGGCAATGTTTTTAGCCATAAATTTCACGCAGCCTTTCCCTGATGATTTCTGTGTCCGTGCCGGTCTTAATGCCGCTTGCGATGATGTGAAGCGCCTTTTTCTGCGCTTCCTCACCCAAGTAATAGCCAAGCAGCGGCTCCGCGCCTTCGCTTGCGCGCTTGCAGCTCTCTTTTGCGAGGAGCATCAGGCGGTTGTCTACATACTTTTCAAAAGCAGACGGACTGATTTTGAACTGCTCCATCGCCGTTTTGCAGCCGTATTCGCTGATTTTTGAAAGCATATCGAGCAGCGCGTCAAAGCCCTTCACGGCGGCGGCAATCACCCTGTCGCGGTCAAAGCCGTCAAGCTGTACCAAAGCGGATTTTAAGTAATGCCTGTCCGCGCCTGTTCTGGCGGAGCGAACGGCGATTTTAACATTGTTATAGAACACAGCTGTTTGGCAATATTCTTTCAAAAACGCGGATTTAAAGCCCTGCGCGAACCGCAGCATTTCCTTCATAACCGCTTTATCAAGCACCGCGTCGCTGCTTTTTGCGTCGCCCGTGTGAGCAAGCAAATCATACGCCTTTTCCGCCGCGGGCGAAAGCCACTCGGGCAAGTCCGACATGTTGCGGTGCTCCACAGCGGCAATCATGTCTTGGTGCGCCACCGTGCAGGGGGTAATCAGCAGACGGGTGTAATAATCGCGCGCGGACATGGTGCCCTTGAGCACGACTTTAAAGTTGTGAACATCATTTTGAATAATAAAGGGTGTGAAAACCGCAAAGTCGGGAGCGACGCTTTTTAAATACGCCCACACGTCGTCCATGTGGTTTTCTACAATGCTGTCAAAGTCCTCGCCGCTGCCGTAGCCCTTGTCGCGAAGAGTTTGGCAAAGCTCGCTGACGCTTTGACACGCAAGCAGCTGTTCAATGTCGGTTTTGGAAAACAGCGCGTTTTCCTTTGCGCGGACGGAGCCTATGGAAAATTCATAAGATACTGCCATAAATCCCCCTTACTGCGCGAACAGCTCTTTGTTGATCAAATCTTCAATTTCGTCGCGCTTCGAGCTGATGATGGCGGCAAATTCCATGTTTTCCTCAACGTCGCCGTTTTTCAGGACAAATCCGCCGCTGATGTGGGCGGGCACAGGGCTGACGGTGGCGTCAAGTCCTGCCGCCTGCAAGCGCTTTTCAAAGTTTTCGGGCTTGCGGGACAAATCCTTTTGGTTGAGGAACACCTCGCCGCTTTTGCCCTTGAGCTGGGCGGCAAGGCGGTAAATCGCCTCAAAATATTCGTTGTCGTTAAGGTCGAGCAGATAACGCTCAAGCGCCTCAACGGTTTTATCAATTTCAATTCTGCGCTGCTTGAGCAGAGTGTTGCGGGTTTCCAGCTGTGCGCGGCTTTGTGCCGAGGCGCTCAGCTGCGCGCATTTTTGCGCGGCTTTTTCGGCAATCGCGGCGGCGTCGGTGTCCGCCTTGTGCTGTGCTTCTGCAATAATGCGGTCGCTCTCGGCGCGCGCCTTGTCCGCAATGGCTCTGACGCTTTCGTCGCAGTCTGATTTAATACGGCTTAAAATTCTGTCGCTGCCGTTCATTCAGACTCACCTTCCTTTCGTAATTTTCGGTCGCGGTTATCAGCCGACAAAGTTGGGAACCTGAATAACTACGAGAAGGGATACGATGAACGCGAGCAGTGCGTAAATCTCAACGAGGGTAACGGAAACCATGCCCTTGGAGAAGTTCTTTTCATCCTTTGCGGTCATGGCAATACCGGAAACGGCTGCCTTGCCCTGCGCAATACCCGAAAACAGGCCGCCGAAGCCGATGGCAAGCGATGCGCCTGCATAAGCAAAGCCCTGTGCAACGGTAACGGTGGGAGCGCCGCTGAGCACGCCGCTGCTGACGAGAATGAGGAAGCCTACGATGAAGCCGTAAAGGCCCTGGGTGCCGGGGAGCAGGGTGAGTACCAGCATTTTACCGAACATGGAGGAGTCCTCCGAGAGAACGCCCATGGATGTCTGAGCGGCGGAGCCTACACCCTTTGCCGAGCCGATGCCTGCGAGTACTGTTGCGATAGCCGCGCCTAAAATTGCTAAAAAGATTCCGTTCATAATTATTTATCCTCCTGAATTTTAATATATTTACTCTTTAA
>CADBSZ010000157.1 GCA_902797525.1 uncultured Ruminococcus sp.
GACGACTGATTTCAGCCGGCTTTTTCAAAGGCGGAATGAATGCAACGTCACGTTGCTGCCGACGTAGGAAGCTCAGTTTATTTTACTTAAGAGAGCACTGCGTCCCTGCAGCGTTTTTTATTATTTAAAAGGAGTTTTTAACATGAACGCAAGTGTAGCCATTCAAACCTTACCCGAAGCCAAAAACGACGAGGAGCTCATCCGCATTGTAGACGAGGTCATCGCCTACATCAAAAGCACCGGCTTAAAGTGCTATGTAGGCCCCTTTGAAACTGCCATCGAGGGCGATTACGACGAGCTGATGGACATCGTCAAGGAGTGTCAGCATATCGCCATTCGCGCCGGCGCGCCGTCCGTTTTGGCATACATCAAGGTCGATTACCGCCCGGAGGGAGATGTGCTCACCATTGAACGAAAAGTTACGAAACATCATCAATAAAATCCTGCCGCCCGGCGTCACGCTGCTGTTGATTTTCGTCGCGTGGCAGCTTGTCTGCTCGCTTGGTAATGTGCCGAAATATATGCTGCCTTCGCCGCAGGACGTTCTGGGCGCGTTTCAAAAGGACTGGCAACTCATGCTGCACCACGCGCGCGTCACGCTGCTCGAAACCTTCATCGGCTTGTTTTTCGGTATTCTCACAGGTTTTTTTACCGCGGTGATTATGGACAGGTTCTCCATCGTGCGAAAGATGATTTATCCGCTCATCGTCATCAGCCAAACCATTCCCACCGTGGCAATCGCGCCGCTGCTCGTCATTTGGCTCGGCTATCAAATGCTGCCGAAAATCGTCCTGATTGTGTTGGTGGTATTTTTTCCGATTGCCATCAGCCTGCTCGAGGGCTTTGCCTCCGTCGACGCCGACACGGTCAACCTCATGCGTTCCATGGGCGCGTCGCGGCTCCAAATCTTCCGTTACGTCAAGCTGCCGAATTCGCTGGGACAATTCTTTTCCAGCCTGAAAATCTCCGTGTCCTACGCGGTCGTCAGCGCCGTAGTGTCCGAGTGGATCGGCGGCACCGAGGGTTTGGGCTGTTACATGACGAGGGTGCGCAAATCCTTTTCGTCCGACAAAATGTTTGCGGTTATCATTCTGATTTCCGTGCTCAGCTTAGTGTTAATTTGGCTCACTCACGTGCTGCAGCGCGCGAGTATGCCATGGGATAAAATCAATCGAAAGAGGAGTAAACTATGAAAAAAATCATTTCAATCATTCTTGCATGCGCGTTGGTTCTTGCAGTTGCGGCAGGCTGCGCGTCACAGAACGCCGAAAAAAAGGACGAGTCAGCCACAGACGGCTCTCCGTCTGAAAAAACAAAAATCACCTTCGTTCTCGACTGGACGCCCAACACCAACCATACCGGCTTGTACGTTGCGCAGGAAAAGGGCTACTTTGAAGAAGCGGGCCTTGACATTGAAATCGTACAGCCCCCCGAAGACGGCGCCGAAATGCTCGTCGGCTCCGGCAAGGCACAGTTCGGCGTATCCTTCCAGGACAGCATGCTTCCTGCGGTGGCAGGCGACGGCAAGGTGCCGATCGAGGCGGTTGCCGCGCTGGTACAGCACAACACCTCCGGCATCATATCTCTCAAGGGAAAGGGCATGAACACCCCCAAGGGTATGGAAGGCAAAAAGTACGCCACCTGGGATTTGCCGATTGAAAAAGCAACCCTCAAAACCGTTGTTGAAGCGGACGGCGGCGATTTCAGTAAGGTTGAGCTGATTCCCTCCACCGTCACCGACGAGGTTTCTGCATTGCAGAGCGGTCAGGTTGACGCCATCTGGATTTTCTACGGCTGGGCAGGCGTCGCCACCGAGGTGGCAGGTCTTGAAACCGACTATTTCGCGTTCAAGGACATCGATCCCGTATTTGACTATTACACCCCCGTTGTCATCGGCAACACCGACTGGATGCGCCAAAACCCCGAAGCTGCAAAGGCGTTCCTCTCCGCGCTGAAGAAGGGCTACGAGTTTTCCATCGACAATCCCGATGAAGCCGCGGACATTCTGCTCAAGGCCGCTCCCGAGCTTGACAGCGCGCTGGTAAAGGCGAGCCAAAAGTACCTTTCCAAGGAATACAAGGCGGACGTTGCGCGCTGGGGCTATATGGATCCTGCCAGATGGAATGCGTTTTACAACTGGATTAACGAAAACAAGCTTTTTGACGTCGAGGTTCCCGAGAACACCGGCTTCACCAACGACTATCTGGAGTAAGCTATGGCGGCGCTTGAAGTAAAAAACGTCACCTTTTCCTATGACAACCTCACCAATGTGCTCGAAAACGTCAGTCTGACGCTGCATGAGGGCGAGCTGGTTTGTCTGCTCGGCGTCAGCGGCGGCGGCAAAACCACGCTGTTTAACGTCATTTCGGGCTTAAACCGTCCGCAGCAGGGCAGTGTGCTCTTAAACGGCAGGGACGTCACGGGGCAGTCGGGCAAAATCAGCTACATGCTCCAAAAGGACATGCTTCTGCCGTACCGCACCATCGAGGACAACGTTGCGCTGCCGATGATTATCAAAGGCATGAAAAAAAAGGAAGCGCGCAAAATCGCCGGCGAACACTTTGCGCAGTTCGGCATTGACGGCACGCAAAAGAAATACCCTGCGGAGTTGTCGGGCGGTATGCGCCAGCGCGCGGCGCTGCTGCGCACCTACATGTTCTCCGCCGAGGTGGCGCTGCTCGACGAGCCGTTCAGCGCGCTCGACACGCTCACCAAAAGCGAAATGCACCGCTGGTATCTTGACGTGATGGACAAAATCAAGCTGTCCACCATTTTTATCACCCACGACATCGACGAGGCCATTTTGCTCAGTGACCGCATTTATTTGCTCGGCGGCAAGCCCGGCACGATAACGGATGAAATCGTTATCCGCGAGCCAAAGCCGCGCCGCAGCGATTTCAATTTGTCGCAGGAGTTTCTCGCCTATAAGCGCGAAATCATTTCAAAAATATAATTTTTCATCAGGGACGTTTTCAAGCGTCCCTGTTTTTTGCGTTTCGTTCGAGATATGTCGAATTTGTAACGATAAAATGTGGCTTAATGCCTTTACAAACGCTATATATTGTGTTAAAATGGTAATTGTAAAAATATGCAAACAAATATTTGATGGAGGTTCACATGGAAGCTTACAAAAAGGAATTTATTGAATTTATGGTAGACTGTCAGGTGCTCAGGTTCGGCGATTTCGTCACCAAAAGCGGCAGAAAAACTCCGTTCTTTGTCAACACCGGCTTTTACCGCACCGGCGCGCAGCTCCGCCGTTTGGGCGCGTACTATGCCGAGGCGATTAACGAAAAATTCGGACTTGATTTCGACGTCCTGTTCGGACCTGCCTACAAGGGCATTCCGCTCTCGGTAGCCGCCACCATCGCCATCAGCGAAAAGTTCGGCAAGGACATTCGCTACTGCTCCAACCGCAAGGAGGTTAAGGACCACGGCGACAAGGGAATTCTGCTGGGAAGCCCCATCAACGACGGCGACAGGGTTGTGATTATCGAGGACGTCACCACCGCCGGCACCTCCATCGAGGAAACCCTGCCCATCATCAAGGCGCAGGGCAACGTCAGCCCCGTCGGTCTGGTTGTTTCCGTTGACCGCATGGAAAGGGGACAGGGCGACAAGAGCGCGCTGAGCGAAATTGAAGAAAAATACGGCCTCAAAACCACCGCTATCGTCACCATGTCGGAGGTTGTGGAGCACCTCTATAACAAGGAATACAACGGCAAGGTGATTATTGACGATAAGCTCAAGGCGGCAATCGACGCATATTACGAGCAGTACGGGGTAAAAGCGTAAGCAGGAGAGAGACTATGAGCGAGAAAAAAGATAACGTTCACGCGGGCCACCGTCAGCGTGTGAAAAAACGCTTTATTGAACAAGGCTTTGACGGCATGGAGCCGCACCAGATTTTGGAAATGGTGCTGTTCTACGCCATTCCGCGCAAGGACACCAATTTAATCGCTCATCAGCTGCTTGAACGCTACGGAACGCTCGCGCGTGTGTGCGATTCGCCGATTGATTCACTGCAAAATGATTTTGGTTTGAGCGAAAACGCCGCGGTTCTTCTGAAAATGATACCTGAAATAGCGCGCGTCTACACCGAATCAAAATTCAGCGCCAAATACATCGACATGCACGTTGCGGTCGATTTGTTCCGTCCCAAGTTCATCGGCGCCACAAGCGAAAGGGTCGCGCTTGCGCTTGCCGACGCCAACGACAAGCTGATTCTCTGCGAGGTTGTGTCGGTCGGTTCCCTTACCTCAACCGATTTTCCCACACGCAAAGTCGTCGATCTGGCGCTGCGCAACAACGCGCGCTATGCTTATCTCGCGCACAACCATCCCAGCGAGTTCTGCCTGCCGTCCAAGGCGGATTTGGAAACGACGCGCAAGATTTCCGCTACGCTGCAAAACCTCGGCGTGGTGCTTGTCGACCACATTGTTTTCACTTCCACCGACCATTTTTCCATCCGTTCACACAAAACCTTTTCCAATGTTTTCGCACAGAAATATGTTGTTTAAAATTCATTCCAAATACAAACCCACCGGCGACCAGCCGCAGGCGATTGACACGCTGGTGAAAAGCATTAACGACGGCAACAGGGAAACCACGCTGCTCGGCGTCACCGGCTCGGGCAAAACCTTCACCATGGCCAACGTCATCGAGCGAACCCAGCGCCCCACACTGGTGCTGGCGCACAACAAAACGCTGGCCGCGCAGCTTTGTTCCGAGTTTAAGGAGCTTTTCCCCGACAACGCCGTTGAATATTTTGTGTCCTACTACGACTACTATCAGCCGGAGGCGTACGTCGCCCAAACCGATACCTATATCGAAAAGGACAGTTCCATCAACGACGAAATCGACAAGCTGCGCCACAGCGCCACGCTCGCGCTGAGCGAACGCCGCGACGTCATCATCGTCGCCTCGGTGTCCTGCATCTACAGCCTGGGCGACCCGATTGACTACCGCAACATGGTCATCTCACTGCGCCCCGGGATGGAAAAGTCGCGCGACGACTTGGTGAAAAAGCTCGTTGAACTTCAATATGAGCGCAACGACATTAACTTTATCCGAAACAAGTTTCGCGTCAGGGGAGACGTGGTCGAAATATTTCCGGCTTCCTCCAACGATTCGATTATCCGCGTAGAGTTTTTCGGAGACGAAATTGACCGCATTTCCGAAATCAATCCGCTCACCGGCGAGCTGAAAGCACTGCTCAAGCACGCCGCTATCTATCCTGCCTCGCATTACATCGTTTCGCGCGACAAAATGCAGGTGGCTCTTGCGGAAATCGAGCGCGAGCTCAACGAGCGGCTCGAATACTTCCGCTCCAACGGCAAGCTGCTTGAGGCACAGCGCATTGAGCAGCGCACGCGCTACGACATGGAAATGCTGCAGGAAATCGGATTTTGTTCGGGCATTGAAAACTATTCGCGCATTCTCTCGGGCAGAGCGCCCGGTTCACAGCCCTATACGCTGCTCGACTATTTTCCCGACGACTTTTTGCTGTTTGTCGACGAGTCGCACGTCACGCTGCCGCAGGTGCGCGGCATGTTCGCGGGCGACCGCGCACGCAAAAAGAGTCTGATTGACTACGGCTTCCGTCTGCCCTCGGCATACGACAACCGTCCGCTCAACTTTGACGAGTTTTACGCCCACATTAATCAGGCGGTGTTTGTCAGCGCCACTCCCGGCAATTTGGAGCTTGAAAAAAGCAAGGTCGTCGCCGAGCAGATTATCCGTCCCACAGGTCTGCTCGACCCCGAAATCTCCGTCCGTCCCACCGACGGACAGCTCGACGATTTGGTGTCCGAAATCAACCTTCGCGCCGCCAAGCAGCAGCGCGTGCTCGTCACCACTCTCACCAAAAAAATGGCGGAGGACTTAACCAACTACCTCGAAACCATGGGCATCCGTGTTCGCTATATGCACCACGACATCGACACCGTCGAGCGCATGGAAATTGTGCGCGATTTGCGCCTCGGCGAGTTTGACGTGCTCGTCGGCATCAACCTTTTGCGCGAGGGCCTGGACATTCCCGAGGTGTCGCTCGTCGCGATTCTCGACGCCGACAAGGAGGGCTTTTTGCGCAGTGCGCGCTCGCTGATTCAGATTGTCGGCCGCGCCGCGCGAAACAGCGAGGGCATGGTTATCATGTACGCCGACAGCGTCACCGACTCTATGCAGCAAACGCTTGTCGAAACGAACCGCCGCCGCGAAATTCAGCAAAAATACAACGAGGAACACGGCATTGTGCCTCAAACCATCGTCAAGAAGGTCAGCGAAATCCTCGAAATTTCCACGCACTCCGACAGCGAGTTTAAGAACACCAAAAAGCTGAGTAAGGCGCAGCGCCAGCAGCTCATTGAAAGCCTTACCAAAGAAATGAAAGCCGCCGCCAAGCTGCTCGAATTTGAGCATGCGGCGTATTTAAGAGATAAAATCAAAAAGCTCAGAGGAGAAAAATAATTAATATTTGAGGTGAGCATTGCTTGCCTTCAGCTCTCAGCTCTGAAATAAAGGAAGAAGTATATGGCAAGAAAGAAAGCACAAGAATACGGCAACGACAGTATTACCACGCTGAAGGGCGCCGACCGCGTCCGCAAAAGACCTGCCGTCATTTTCGGCTCCGACGGCATCGACGGCTGCCAGCATTCGGTATTTGAAATCCTTTCCAACTCCATCGACGAGGCGCGCGAGGGCTATGGCAAAAAGATTTCCGTCACGCGCTTTTCCGACGGCTCGATTGAGGTAGAGGACCACGGCCGCGGCATTCCCGTTGATTTTAACGAAAAGGAAAACCGCTTCAACTGGGAGCTGGTGTTCTGTGAAATGTATGCCGGCGGCAAATACAACAACAACGAGGGAGAAAGCTACGAGTTTTCGCTCGGCATGAACGGTCTCGGTTTGTGCTCCACCCAGTACAGCTCCGAGTATATGGACGTTGACATCCGCCGCGACGGCTACCGCTACACCCTGCATTTTGAAAAGGGCGAAAACATCGGCGGACTCAAAAAGGAGCCTTACGCCAAAAAAGACACCGGCACCAAAATCACCTGGAAGCCCGATTTGGAGGTCTTTACCGACATTGACATTTCGCCCGAGTATTTTCTCGACGTCATGAAGCGCCAGGCAATCGTCAACGCCGGTGTGGAGTTCATTTTCCGCAACCAAAACGGCAGAGCCTTCGACACCACCACCTTCAACTACGTCAACGGCGTGGTCGACCATGTGGCGGAAATCATCGGCGAGGGCGGCCTGACGGGCGTTCAGCACTGGGAAACCGAGGTCAAAACGCGCGACCGCGACGACAAGCCCGAGTACAAGCTCAAAATGAACATCGCCGTTGCCTTTTCCAACAAGGTCAGCACCACCGAGTATTACCACAATTCCAGTTGGCTGGAATACGGCGGCGCGCCCGACAAGGCGGTGCGCAACGCCTTTGTCTATCAAATCGACAACTATCTGAAAAATAATAATAAATACAATAAAACCGAAAAGAAAATCAATTTTGACGACGTCGCCGACTGTCTTATCTGCGTCATTTCGTCCTTCTCCAACGTAACCTCCTATGAGAACCAAACCAAAAAGGCGGTCACCAACAAGGGTATTCAGGACGCGATGACGGCATTTTTGCGCCAGAGCCTTGAGATTTACTTCATCGAAAATCCGCTTGAGGCAGAAAAAATCGCCGAGCAGGTGCTTATCAACAAGCGCAGCCGCGAAAACGCCGAAAAAACCAGGCTCAACATCAAAAAGAAGCTTTCCGGCAACCTCGACATGACCAACCGCGTCGAAAAATTCGTTGATTGCCGCAGCAAGGATATTTCTGCAAGAGAATTATTTATTGTAGAGGGCGACTCCGCAAAGGGCGCGTGTGTTCAGGCGCGCGATCCGGATTTTCAGGCGATTATGCCCATCCGCGGCAAAATTCTCAACTGCCTCAAGGTGGACTACGACCGCATTTTCAAAAGCGACATCATC
>CADBSZ010000158.1 GCA_902797525.1 uncultured Ruminococcus sp.
AGCTCCGACACTTCCGTCGCAACCGTTGATTCCAACGGCGTTATGACCGGCAAATCGGCAGGCACCACTACCATCACCGCAAGCCAGAACGGAAGCTCGGCAAGCTGTAAGGTCACCCTGATTAACGGCACTTCCACCGGCATGTCGCCGACTACGCTCACCGTTGAAAAAGGAAGAACGTCCAAGCTCACAACCAAAACAAGCGGTGTTTCGTGGTTCTCCTCAAACACAAACGTCGTCACCGTCAGCAACGGCACCGTCACGGCAAAGGCGTTAGGCTACGCCACCGTCAGCGCCTATACCACCAAAGGCTCCTCAACCTGCCTGATTCATGTCGTTGCGCCGACAGCGACTTCCGATACCAAGGGAATTATCAACGGCGACTATGTCAACCTGCGCAGCGGCGCAGGCACCAACTATTCCATCGTCGCCAATATGCGCGTCGATACCATCGTCACCTTAGTCAGCGAAACACCCGTAAGCGGTTGGTATCACATCAAGCTCGACGATGGCACCATCGGCTATGTCAAGGGCGACTATCTGACGATTAAAAAGAAGCCAACCATCAAAATGTGCCGCTCTTCCGCGACGATTTATAAGGGCTGTCAGTACGCTTTGTGGCAGACGGGTGCCGAGAATCCCGAGTGGACAAGTTCCAACACCTCTGTTGCAACGGTTGATGCCAACGGTATCGTCACCGCGAAAGCGGAAGGTACCGCCACCATCACTGCATCCGAATGGGGCGGCAAAGCGACCTGCACCTTTACGATTCTCAGCGGAACCTCCACCGGCATTTCCAAATCCTCTCTTTCCGTTGAAGCAGGAAAAACCGCCAAGCTGACCGCCACGGCAAGCGATGTCAGCTGGTTCTCCTCCAATACAAATGTTGCTACTGTCAGCGGCGGCACCATCACCGCAAAGGCAGAGGGCTTTGCCACTATCAGCGCCTACAACCTCAACGGCTCGTCCACTTGTCTGGTCACCGTTACCAAGGCGTCAACACCCTCCACGGGCATTATTAAGCTCAACAGATCCGCAGTCACGATTTATAAGGGCTGCCAGTTTGCCCTCGGTATGACCGGCGCAACCTCCGCCTCATGGTCGAGCTCCAACACAAGCGTTGCCACTGTCGATTCCCACGGCGTTGTCACCGCAAAGGGAACAGGCAGCTGCACCGTCCGCGCGGCGAATTCCGTGTCATCCGCTAATTGCACCATCACGGTTTGGTCGGGTTCTTCCACAGGCATTTCGCTCACGAGCGGCACCATCAGCAGCGGCAAGTCGATTTTGCTCAAGGCGAACAGCGGCGTATCCTGGAGCAGCTCCAACAGCAGCGTCGCCACCGTTTCCAACGGTATTGTCGACACCAAGGCGCCCGGTTATGTCACCATTCACGCTTATACCTACTCCGGCTCGTCCACCTGCCTGCTGCACGTTACGGCACCCGACGCGGTACGCTTTGTCTATGCAACGCCCAACTCCGCGCCGCTCAATTCCAAAGTTACTTTTAAGGCGATTACCGACCTTAACCGCACAGCGGTAAAGTTTACGGCGACCTCCGGCACCCACTCGGTGTCCGTCACCGCCTCCAACAAGGTAAAGGACGGCAACACCTATGTCTGGACAGGCAGTGCCACGCTGTCCTATTCGGGCAAATGGAAAATCAAGGCTTATTCCAAAACTGCCTCCACCGATTACGCCGGTACGACAGGAAACGGTGAGGGAGAGGTTTTTGTTACCAATTCCACCAACACAACCACAACCGTTACGGGTGAACGCCGCGCCAGCGACGAAATCATTGAACTGATTGCCAATTTTGAAGGCTTTTTGACCAGCGTCACCCCGGATTACATCACCACCGACCCAACGCTTGGTTACGGCAAGGTCGTTACCCGCAACGAGCAGTTCTATAACAACCTTACCAAAAACGAGGCGTACGCTTATCTGTGTCAGACCGTTAACTCAGGCGGCTACACCATTAAAACCAATGAATTTTTGACCTCCAACGGCATTAAATTCAATCAGCGCCAGTTCGACGCTCTGGTGTGCTTCACCTACAACGTCGGCGCATATGCCATCTATAACGACTCCAGCTTGTCGAGCGTGCTCTTAAACACCGGCTCGTCGGGCACCGCGTCCATCAAAGCAGGCGCCGCAGGCTATGTCAACGCCTCCAGCGTCAATCTCAGGAGCGGCGCGGGCACCAACTATTCTGTTCTCACCAACATGGCGCAGAACACCGCCTTTACCTTTGTTGACGGCAAGCTCTATAATTCGAGCTGGTACAAAATCAAGCTGACAAACGGCACGGTCGGTTACATCTATTCCGAATACGCTTCGGCAAAGGCAACCGGCGGCACACGCGATTTAAACAACGTCAACAAATCTGTTTTGATTCCGCGTTTCCTGCAATACCACCATGCGGCAGGCAGCTGCTACTGGGGCTTGCTCTACCGTCGTATTGACGAAATGGAAATCTTCTTCTACGGCGACTATGCGCGTGACGGACAGAATAATAAATACGGCATGTATTTCAGATGCGCGAACAACAGCAGCTTCGGCATCGGATAAGGAAGTAATCAAATGAAAAGAATCGGATTCATCGGCGCGGGCAATATGGCAACCGCGATTATCAAAGGATTAATCGCCCAAAACGGCACGGCGGATTTCATCGGCGCGTTCGATTTGAGCGAAGAAAAACGCAGCGCAATGCAGGAGATGGGGGTAACTGTTTACCCCTCGTCCTGCGACGTTGTAACAAACAGCGACATCATTGTTTTGGCGGTCAAGCCGCAGAACTATGCCGAGGTGCTCGACGGCATTAAGTCTGTCGTCACCACGGACAAAACCTTCGTTTCCATCGCGGCAGGCATTTCCATCGCCTATGTGCAAAACGCACTCGGCTGTGCGTGTCCTGTTGTCAGAGTAATGCCCAACACGCCCCTTTTGCTCAAAAAGGGCGCGTCCGCGCTTTGTCCGTCGAATAATATCAGCGACGAGGACAAACAAACGGTGTATGACATGTTCGCCGGCAGCGGCGTGTGCGAATACATCACCGAGGAGCACATGAACGAAATTATTGCCGTTAACGGCAGCAGCCCTGCGTATATTTATCTGTTCGCCAAAGCGATGGCTGATTACGCCGCACAGCAGGGTATTGACTACGACAAGGCGATGAACCTCATCTGCGCCACGCTTGAAGGCTCGGCGGCGATGCTGCGCGAAAGCGGCGATTCTGCCGATGTGCTGATTCAAAAGGTCAGCTCCAAGGGCGGCACCACCATCGCTGCGCTTGATAAGCTGCGCGAGCACGGCTTTGTCGAGGCAATATTCGACGCCATGAACGCCTGCACCAAGCGCGCCGAAGAGCTCGGCAAGTAATTCTAATTCATTTGCCCTTTGCATATTCTTTATTATCGGACAACCGTAATAAAGAAAGGAATGTTTTTATGAAAGGGCTTGTTTTATCCATCGGACTGCCGCGAAAGGGGCGTTTTCGCCTGCCGGACGTCCGTTATCTCGTGAAGCGCTACGGCATTTTGCTGCTGCTTGCCGCATTATTGCTGACAGGCTTGGTGCTCGGTGTCATTTACGCCGCCAACGCCGATTCGCAAACGCTGTTGTCGCTCGACTTTCTCTTTACCACTAATCTCGACGCAAGGCTCAGCCAATCCGCCTTCGGCATATTTTGCGCGTGCTTTGCGTCCGATTTTCTGTTTTTGTTCGGCGTATATTTGCTTGGTGTTGCCGCGTGGGGCATACCGTTTTTGTTTTTAACAGTGTGCTTCAAGGGTTTCGGAACAGGCGTCACGGCAGGCTTTTTGTGCTTGTCGCATTCTCTCAGCGGCGCAGGCTTTTATCTGCTTGTCCTGCTGCCCGGCACCTTTTTGTTCTGTGTGGCGCTGGTGCGCTTTTGCGCGTTCGCTTTTGAAAGCTCCAAGCGCGTTTTTTGCATTTTGCTGGGCAAACAAGCTGTTGCGCGTCCGCTTCGGGAAGAACTCTTGACGTTCAGCTCGCGCTTTTTGTCGGCGCTGCTCGTCACTTTTTTTGCGTCACTGCTCGACACTTTGCTGTGGACGCTTTTTGCAGGAACGTTTCAATTTTAGCCGTGTTTCGCGGCACAGGAGGTACAAATGGCTTCACAACCGCAAAAAACAACCTTACCGATTGCCGCGGTATTCTCTAACTTATTCCGTAATTTTCCACGGCTGATGCTCACCAATCTGCTTTTTGCCGTTCCGCTCGGTGTGTTTTTCGCGCTGTTTTGGTTTATCAGCCACGCGGCAAAGGTTCCGGCAGGCTATTCCGTGCTCGTCGTTTTGCTTACGGTCATTCCCGTGTTTCCGTTTTATGCCGGCGTTGTCAAGGTCACGGCAAAAATGGCGGCAGGGGAAGAGAAAACCCCTGTTTTCTCAAATTTCTTCTCCGCTGTCAAAGAGAACTTTCTGCGCTTTTTGATTCACGGCGTTGTGTTCTATGCCGCTGCCGCGTTCAGCTATGTATCAATTTCCGTATACATTCGTCTGATTCGTCAAAGCACGCTGTTCATCGGGCCGCTGATAATCAGTATCATCGTGATTCTGTTTTTTACCTTTATGTTCTTTTATATTCCGGCGATGACGGTCACCTTTGACATTCCGATGAAATACATCTACAAAAACAGCTTTTTAATGAGCTACGGCGAGCTGAAAAAGAATTTCATCGGTCTTTTCGGACTCTTTTTCCTGTTCGTCATTTCCACTACTTTCTTAATTGCCTGCTACGGCAGCGCCGTCGCCGTAATTATCGTGACCATTGTGCTGATGGCGGCGATTATTCCGGCAACCGCTTCGTTTATTATTCTCTCGGCAGTCTATCGCAGAATGTATGAGATGATAACAAATAAATCGGCGAAGGCAGATCATTCTACCGATAAAAATCATAAAGACAATTCTGCTGAACAGGAAGAACTAAAGCAAAGCCTGAAAGACTTTGAAATTGATGAGTCGATTCCCGACGATGAATACATCTATTTCAACGGCAAAATGGTTAAAAAGAGCGTTATAGTTAAGCTCAAGCAAGAAAGCGAGGAAAATTAAATGGCAGGAAAACACGCAGCGCCCTCAACAGGCTCCAAAAAACCGCTGATTATCACCATCTCGGTCGTTGCCGCAATTGCGGTTATCGCCGCCGTTACGGTGATTATCATTATGATGAATAACAAATCCTCCGAACCGGACAAAAAGCCGACGCAGGCGACCACAGCCGCGTTATCGACTGCCGCGGAGACCACACGCAGTCTGCCTGATAATCCGCCTTCAACCGAAAAGCCTGCGGAAAACCATTCCACTGAGCCCGCCACCACGCTCAACATCAATATTCCCACCGAGGCAGGCAGTGTGATCACGCACTTTAACGCCACCTACATTCCCAACGGCGAGGTGCTCGACGCCACCACCGGCGCGAGTATGACCTTGCGCGATGTGTTCGGCTCCGGCTATGCCAACGGCGTGCTCACCTTCAATGAGGACGGCACCTTTACCGACAGCCTCAGCAGCAGCGGCACCGAATCGGGACAATATAATGTTGAGAACGGCGAAATAAAGGCGACCTATGCCACCGACCGCAATATGGACATCACCGTTACCGAGTGGAACGAAGCGGACAAAACCCCTGCCGCGTTCTATATTATCTACAACGGCGGCTTTATCGTCTATTTCTCGGAGAACTAACCCATGGCACAAAAACGCAAAAAATCCGCTCCCAAACAGAGCGGACAGACCAAAAAGAAATTTCCTGTCAAAAAACTGATTGCCGCTGTTATCGCGGCAGTTCTTGTCGCGGCGCTTGTTGTTTTTCTTGTCATCAAAACAAACGAGGACAACGCGCGTCATGCACTGCGCAACACCACATGGCTTTCGCAGTCCGCTTCCAACGCCAGCGGCGACGAGGTGGACATCCGCGAGGTCTATAACGTGCGGTACTCCAACTATCAGGGACGTCTTGTTTTTAACAGCGACGACACCTTTGAATTGTGGCTGGCGCCGGGCGATTTGGAGGACGGCACCCATTCGGGCAAATATACGCTTGAAGGTGACGCCGTCACCGCCACTTTTGACGAGGGAACCGTCACACAATTCAAGCTCAACCGCAAGGACGGCAGCATTCGTTCCATCGAGCTGGACTATGATGAATATACAGTCCGCTTTTTCCCGGGTTAACCGTAAAACCATATGCAAAACAGCCTCAGAGAGCATTCTCTGAGGCTGTTATTTGTTTTGAAACAGAAATCATATCAGGAAACCAGGTTCCTGTTGCCGACGAAAACAACTGCCAGCATACCGGTGCCGACATGCGCGCCGATAACGGGACCGATGTCACAAATCTGCACTTCCTTAAATTTGCTCTTAATCGCTTTTCTCAGCTCTTTCGCGCCTTCAATGTAATTGGCGTGAGCCACAAACGCAATATTCTTCTTCGGATTCACCGCGTCGCGTTCCACATGCTTAACCAGTGCCGGAATCACGTTGCTCTTGCCTCTGATTTTGCCGACGTTTACCAGCTTGCCGACTTCGTCGCAGCTAATCAGCGGCTTAATCTGAAGCGCTTTGCCAAAGGTTGCGGTTACGCCCGAAATTCTGCCGCCGCGCTTGAGCTGATCCAAATCATCCACCACAAACCAGTGGGCAATATGGTCGCGCGTTTCGGTAATAAAATCTGCAAGCTCGTCAATATCGGCGCCTTCCTTATACTTCTTGCCTGCCAAATACACCAGCAAGCCGAGTCCGGCGGAGTCACAGCGCGAATCAAGCACCACGATTTTTCTCTTGGGATATTCCTCCTCAAGCTCCTTCACGGCAAT
>CADBSZ010000159.1 GCA_902797525.1 uncultured Ruminococcus sp.
GGCATCAACCGCACCCCCGAAACCGCCCAAAAGGCGCTTGACGCAGGCGCGATCGATGAAATCGGCACGCCCGGAAGCCTGCAAGCTGCGGACATCACCATTTTGTGTATGTATCCGCAGGCGTGCGTAGATTTTTTGGAGCAGCACGGAGCTCTGATAAAAAAGAACTCTGTCGTCACCGATGCCGCGGGCATCAAACGCGCGATCTGTCCGCAGATGACCGCGCTTGCCGAACGCTTCGGCTACACCTACGTCGGCAGCCATCCCATGGCAGGCAAGGAGAAAAACGGCTTTGACGTCAGCGACGCGGATCTGTTTCGCGGCGCAAGCTTCATCATCACGCCCTGCGGCGCACCCTATGAAGCGACAAACACGCTTGCCACGGTCGCCAAGGAAATCGGCTTCGGCACAATCAAAATCACCACTCCCGAAGAACACGACCGTATGATCGCGTTTACTTCGCAGCTGCCCCATGTGCTTGCCTGCGCATATGTACTCAGTCCAAGCTGTCCGAACCACTGCGGCTTTTCGGCAGGCAGCAACCGCGATGTGTCGCGCGTGGCTAACATCAACTCAAAGCTTTGGAGCGAGCTGTTTTTGGAAAACAAAGAGCCGCTTGTGGAGGAGCTTGACATTTTGATAGATAATATCACCAACATCATCAACGCCATAAAGGCAGAGGACCGCGAAAAGCTGGCGGCGCTGCTGGAGCAGGGCCATCAGATCAAGCAGGCGCTTGGTGAATAACGTAATTTGTTTGTATTTTAAAGGATGAGGGTATGAAAACCGTACACGTTGCTACGGGAAAACCGTACGAC
This sequence comes from uncultured Ruminococcus sp., assembly GCA_902797525.1. Taxonomy (GTDB): domain Bacteria; phylum Bacillota; class Clostridia; order Oscillospirales; family Acutalibacteraceae; genus Ruminococcoides. Next base: position 819 of record CADBSZ010000159.1, read on the forward strand.
ATTTTTATTGAGCGCGGCATTTTGGATTGCTGCGGCAAATATGTAAAACAGCTTTCCAAGGCGCAAAAGGTGGTCGTCATCACCGACACCAACGTTGCGCCGCATTATCAGTGGCGCATCCTCAACGCTTTGGAAAAGGAAGATCTTGACGTAAAAACCTTTATCTTCCGCGCAGGAGAGGAAAGCAAAACTCTTGACACCATCGCGGAAATCTACAAGGTGCTTGCCGATTTCCGTATGACGCGCAAGGACGTTATCGTCGCCCTTGGCGGCGGCGTATGCGGCGATATGGCAGGCTTTGCGGCGGCAACCTATCTGCGCGGCGTCGACTTTGTACAGATCCCAACCTCGCTGCTGGCGCAGGTCGATTCCTCTGTCGGCGGAAAAACCGGCGTTGATCTGCCGCAGGGCAAAAACTTAGTCGGCGCGTTTCACCAGCCGATCGCCGTGCTGATCGATCCAGATACGCTGAACACCCTGCCCGATGATTTCATCGCCGACGGAATGGGCGAGGTCATCAAATACGGCTGCATAAAAGACGCGGCGTTCTTTGAGTCCTTGCAGGACGGCGACGCGTTCAGCCGCATTGACGATGTGATCGAAACCTGCGTTTCAATAAAACGCGACGTTGTAAGCCGGGATGAAAAAGAATCAGGCGAGCGGATGCTGCTCAACTTCGGTCACACGCTCGGCCACGCCATTGAAAAGCTGTGGGGCTTTACCGGCATAACGCACGGTATGGCGGTCGCCGTCGGAATGGTTCTGATGGCGCGCGCAGGCGAAAAGAACGGCGTTACCGAGCCCGGCACAGCCGACAGGATCGCCGCTCTGTGCGAAAAATACCATTTGCCCGTGACCGACAGATCCACCTTCGCTCAAATGGCGGAGGCGGCAAAGGGCGACAAAAAGACCGCCGGAGGCAGCATAAACCTTGTGCTGCTTAAGAAAATCGGAGAAAGTATGATCCTCAATCTCCCCTTAGATGAGCTGGAGGATTTCATCACCGTATAAACCGCTTCCGAAAGAGGATTATTATGAGTACTGTCACCTTTCAGCCGTTCACACCAAGCGGAACGGTTTTTGCGCCGCCCTCCAAAAGCGACGTACACCGCGCCATAATTTGCGCGGCGCTGTCCAAGGGCGTTTGCACCATCTCCCCCGTCGCGCTTTCCGACGACATCAAAGCCACAATCGGCTGTGTGGAAGCGCTGGGAGCGACCGCCGTGATTGAAAACAACATTCTTACCGTGGACGGCACCCGTATGTTTGAAAACAAAACCGCCGAGCTTGACTGTATGGAAAGCGGAAGCACCCTTCGGTTCTTCATTCCTGTCGCCGCGGCAGGCGGCGTAAGCGCCGTATTCAACGGCAGCGGACGACTGCCCGAACGCCCGATCGGGATCTACACCGACGTGCTGCCGCAAAAAGGCGTTGTCTGCGACACGCCGGGCGGCTTGCCGCTTCAAATCAGCGGTCAGCTTAAAAGCGGCGTGTTTTATGTGCCGGGAAATGTCAGCTCCCAGTTTATTTCGGGACTGCTGTTCGCGCTTCCTCTGCTTAAGGGCGACAGCGACATAATCCTGACCTCGCCCGTCCAAAGCGCCGGATATATCAATATGACCATACGCACGATGTCCAAATTCGGCATCGAGGTAGATATGACAGACAAGGGCTGGCACGTTCGCGGCGGTCAGCACTACATCCCCACCGACTACACCACTGACGGCGACTGGTCGCAGGCGGCGTTCTTTCTGGTATCGGGCGCCGTAGGCGGCGAAGTGACCGTGAACGGCTGCAACATCGACTCCTCGCAGGGCGACCGCAAAATTGCCGCAATCCTGCGCGATTTCGGCGCCGAGGTACAACAGGACGGCAGCAGCATAACCGTCAAAAAAGCGCCGCTGAGCGCCGTCACCATCGACGCGTCGCAAATCCCCGATCTGGTGCCGGTTTTGGCGGTATGTGCGTGCTTTGCCGAAGGCACCACACGCATTATCCGCGCGGAACGCCTTCGCATCAAAGAAAGCGACCGTCTTAAAACCACAGCGTCACTGCTCAACTCGCTGGGCGGCAAAGTGAAAGAGCTGCCCGACGGCTTGGAGATCACCGGTGTGCCGTCACTCAGCGGCGGCAGCGCCGAAGGCTTCAACGACCACCGCATCGTTATGGCTGCGGCAACCTGCGCCGCCGGATGTACAAACTCCGTCGCCTGCACCGACGCCCGGAGCGTCAACAAAAGCTATCCCGATTTCTACAAAGACTATGCCGAAATCGGCGGAAAAGCAATATTATAACTCAAAGCAAAAAACGGAAAATATCGGGCGATAAGCTTTTCCGCGTTTATCGCCCGTCATATTTTCCGGTGTAATCATAAATCGTCAATTTGGAGGAGAGCTATGTCCTCGACCTACGGAGATAAAATAAAACTGTCCGTTTTCGGCGAAAGCCACGGCGGAGGGATCGGCGTTGTGATCGACGGTCTGCCTGCCGGTGAGCGCATTGATTTTGACGCGGTACTCGCGCAAATGGCGCGCCGCGCGCCCGGACGCGACAAAACCGCCACGCCGCGCAAGGAAAGCGACCTGCCCAAGATCCTTTCGGGTATGCTCGGCGACGTGCTGACAGGCGCGCCGCTGTGCGCCGTGATCGAAAACACAAACACGCGCTCGCAGGATTACGGGAATCTGCTCAGCAAGCCGCGCCCCGGTCACAGCGATTTCACCGCGTATGTCAAATACCGCGCCGCAAACGATATACGCGGCGGCGGCCATTTTTCGGGCAGGATAACCGCTCCCCTGGTGTTTGCCGGAGCGATTTGCCGCCAGCTGCTTGAGCGCCGCGGCGTCAGAATCGCCGCGCACATTCAAGCTATCGGCAATGCCCGTGACGCGCTGTTTGATCCGGTAAGCATCGATCCCGCGTTAATGACTCGCCTCAGCGCGTCATCCTTTGCGCTGATCGACGAAACGGCGGAAGCTAAAATGCGCGCCGAGGTAGAAGCGGCGCGAATGGCGCAGGACAGCGTCGGCGGCATAATCGAATGCGCCGTCACCGGACTTCCGGCAGGCGTCGGCGAGCCGATGTTTGACGGCATAGAAAGCGCTGTCGCCAAAGCAGTTTTCGGCATTCCGGCAGTAAAGGGTATTGAATTTGGCTCAGGCTTTGCTCTGGCACAGCTTCGCGGCTCACAGGCAAACGATCCCTTCCGATACAAAAACGGCTCTGTCGTCACCGAAACAAATAATTGCGGCGGCATTTTAGGCGGCATCACCGACGGAATGCCTCTGATTTTCCGCGCGGCGATCAAGCCTACGCCCTCGATTTCCCAACCGCAGAAAACCGTCGATCTGCAAACGGGCGAAAACGCCGTGCTTGAAATCCACGGCAGACACGATCCGTGCATTGTTCCGCGCGCTGTTCCCGTAGTGGAAGCGGCGGCAGCCGCGGCGCTTATAAACCTGATGTGAGGCAGCTATGAGAGATTTATCCGAGATCCGCAAGGACATCAATCAAATAGATAACGAGCTGATCGAACTGTTTTGCCGCAGAATGGACTGCGCCAAGGAAGTCGGCTTTTACAAAAAAGCGAATAATATCCCTGTGCTCAACCAGCAGCGCGAGGATGAGATACTTGCCGATGTACAAAAAAAAGGCGGCGAATACGGCGCCGCCGCAAGGCTTCTGTTTTCGAATATGATGGAGCTCAGCCGCGCCCTTCAACACAACATCATCGGCAGCGGACAGGCCTTGCGCAGCCTGATCACCTCAGCCAAGGAGATGCCCTCGCCCGACGGCGTGACCGTCGCCTTTCAGGGCATCAAGGGCGCCAACAGCTATGAAGCCGCGCAAACGCTTTTTCCAAGCGCGGTGCTTAACGCTTACGGCACGTTTGAAGATGTGTTCAACGCCGTTGACAAGGAGGAAGCGACCTTCGGCATTCTGCCGGTCGAAAACTCCACGGCAGGCTCGGTTTCCGCGGTGTACGACCTGATTTTGAAGCACCGCTTCTACATCGTCGGCGCTCTGGATATGCGCATCGAACACTGCCTCGGCGGTCTTCGCCAATCCACCCCGGAGGACATCGAGATAGTCTGGTCACATCCTCAGGCGCTGTCGCAATGCGAAAATTACATCGCCGAGCATCACCTGACTCCTGTGCCGAAAGCGAACACAGCCGTTGCGGCGCGCGACGCGGCGCTTGAAAAGCGGCTGAATGTCGCGGCGATATGCACGCCCGAGGCGGCAAAGGAATACGGCTTGAAGATCCTCGATACCGGGCTGCAGGACGATCCCTACAACACAACGCGCTTTATCGTCATTTCCAAGCAGCTCTACATTGCGCCCGACGCCAACAAAATAAGCCTTTGCTTCTCGCTTCCCCATCTCAAGGGCTCGCTTTACAACCTGCTTTGCCGCTTTAATTCGCTGGGACTCAATCTGACAAAAATCGAGTCGCGGCCTGCCAAGGGCAAGGATTTCGAGTATCTTTTCTACCTCGATTTCACCGGAAGCGTACACAGCGACAATGTGATCGATCTTCTCAGCCAGCTGAGCGAGGAAATGCCGGAGTTCAGCTTTTTGGGAAACTATAAGGAATAACGGCTTTATAATCATCATTTAAATACATTAAATCAGCAACCCAAAAAAGGACAGCCGGCAGGCTGTCCTTTTTCATTACGAATTACGCATTACGCATTGCGCATTATAATTATATGCTCAGGCTCCGAGCTCTTCCTCGTTGTCGCCTGTAAAGTACACTTTTTTGATGTCCGCGCCCAGCGACTTGAACTTCTCGACCACGTCCTCATAGCCGCGCTCGATGTACTGGATGCTGGAGATTTCGGTGGTGCCCTTAACCTGAAGCGCCGCGACGATCATTGCCGCGCCGGCACGCAGGTCGGTCGCCTTAACGGGAGCCGCAGTCAGCGGAGCGCCGCCCTCGATGATGGCAAGTCTGCCCTCAACGGAGATGTGCGCGCCCATGCGCACCAGCTCGCTGATATACTGATAACGGTTGTCCCAAACGTTCTCATTCACAATGCTTGTGCCGGGAATACCCATCAAAAGCGCTGTAAACTGCGGCTGACAGTCGGTGGGAAAACCGGGGTGCGGCATTGTTTTGATGTTGCAGCGCTTAAGCGGCTTGACGGTCGCGTCAATGGTAAGCGCCTCGTCATATTCGGTAATTTTGCAGCCCATTTCGCGGAATTTCGCGGAAATCGACTCCAAATGCTTGGGTGTGATGTTGGTGATGGTAATGCAGCCGCGCGTTGCCGCCGCCGCGCACATATAGGTGCCTGCCTCAATTTGGTCGGGAATAATCGAATAGGTGATGCCGTGCATATAGCTGACGCCGTGCACCTTGATGACGTCGGTGCCCGCGCCGCGAATGTCCGCGCCCATGGAGTTGAGGAAGTTGGCAAGGTCAACAATGTGGGGCTCCTTTGCCGCGTTCTCGATGATGGTCAGGCCCTTGGCTTTGCACGCGGCGAGCATGATGTTCATGGTCGCGCCGACAGAAACAACATCGAGATACACATGGCTGCCCGTCAGACCTTCTTCGCATTCCGCCTCAATAATCGCGCCGTCAACCAGTCGGGTTTCCGCGCCGAGCGCCTCAAAGCCCTTGAGGTGTTGGTCAATCGGGCGAACGCCGAAATTACAGCCGCCGGGAAGCGCAACCTTTGCCTTGCCGTATCTGCCGAGCAGCGCGCCGAGCAAATAGTAAGAAGCGCGCATGCCGCGAACCAAATCGGTGACGGCGCTGCAGGTGGCGATGTGGGTGGGGTCGATATACAAGGTGGACTTGTTGATGCGTCTGACCTTGGCGCCCATCTGCTGTAAAATGCGGCTGATCAGCGTTACGTCGCTGATGTTGGGAATATTCTCAATTTGGCAAGGCTCATCGCAAAGAATAACGGCAGGGATAATGGCAACCGCCGCGTTTTTTGCGCCGCTGATATTTACTTCACCGAACAGAGGCTTGCCGCCTGTAACTACAAACTTTTCCAATTGGTGTACACTCCAATACAGCTTGATTTGCAAATTCGAATTATAGGAAGTAATATATTTGATGGATTGGGTCGAAAACACTAAATATATTACATTTTGATTAAAACAGACCAGATATTGTGGTTACGTATATGTAACGTTACAATTCTCCTACAGAAAATGATACTACAAACTTGTAGTAAAGTCAACGCATTCTAAAAATTGTAACCTATTTTTGGCAAAGTTGTACTCAATTTGTTAAAAAGCTGTTACAATTGTTTTTATTATTAACAATCGCTGTTACGCTTTGTTATTTTTTCCGCTGGAGAAATAAAAATACGCTATTTTTCTGTTCGAGAAATATTCGATTTCTGACAAATCCTTAACTTTTTCAGATTTCAAGCCGTTTCCGGGGATTTTTAAAAAACTTGGTTTTTCGAAAAAAGCAGCGAAAAGCAGCAGACAAATCCGTCTGCTGCCTGTTGCCGTTGTATTCGGGATTTAGCGCTTATCCTCCTGCAGGGTGATTTCAATTTCATATTCCTTGCCGTCGCTTTCGCGATAGAAGCCCAGCTTCACCTTATCGCCGGGCTGATGCGCTTCCAGCGCCTCATAAATCTCGGCAAAGGTGGTGATTTTCGCGTCGTCCAGCTTGGTGATAATATCGTCGGGCTGCAAATCGGTGTTGTCGCAGGGGCCGTCCTTGTCAATCGTCGAAACCATAATGCCGAGCGGCAGGTTGTATCTCGTGCTGTCGGCAGTTGTCACCGCCTTGCCGGAAATGCCGATTTTGACTCTGCCCTCCACATAGCCGGTTTTAATCAGGCTGTCGATAATCTTCTTTGCCTGCGCCGAGGGAATGCAAAAGCCCATGCCCTCATATTTTTCGTCGGCAATTTTCGCCGAAGCGATGCCGACCACCTGGCCGTAGCGGTTCACGGCAGGGCCGCCCGAGTTGCCGGGGTTAATTGCCGCGTCGGTTTGAATGTATTTGACAATGTTTTTATTGGAAGCGTCGCGGTTCAGCGCGGACACAATGCCCTTTGCCATGGAGTTTTGGAAGTCGATGCCGCCGGGGTTGCCGATGATAATCAAATCCTCGCCGAGCTGCAGCTTTTCGGAATCGCCGAACGCCGCCGCCTTCAAGTCCTTTGCGTCAACGAGCTTGAGCACCGCCAAATCGGTGCGCGAGTCAAAGCCGACAACGCCTGCGGTATATTCCTTTTTATCGGCGGCGACCACCTTAATCGCATAGGCGGTTTTGCTGTTGCCGATAACATGCGCATTGGTAACAACAAATCCGTCGGCAGAAATAACAATGCCGCTGCCCTGCGAATCCGCCTTGTCGTTGTCGCTGATTTTGTCCTGATAGCACAGCACGGAAACCACGGAATCCGACACCGCGTTAAAGGCATATTCGGCATTATAGCCGCTGTTGGTCTGCGCGTCCGAGGGCTTATCCGAAAGCTTCAGGCCGCCGTAATCCTTGTCGACCTTGTCGGAAAAATCGGTGTCCTCATGCGTTTTTGGGGCTTCGGTGGCGTTGGGAATCTGCGGAATCTGGAATCCGCCGCCGTTGCCGTCGGGAATGGTAAACTCGGGAATTTCATACGAAAAGCCGTTGCTGTTGCCGCTGTTGCTGTTATTGTTGCTGTTGCGCGCGGTATAAACCGAAAAGCCGAACAGCCCGAACAGCGCTGCCAACAGCAGAACGCCCATCACGATAACCGTCACAACCAGCGCGGTGTTGACCTTATTCTTTTGCGGCTTGCCCTCGCCGGCAGCAGGCGGCTGCGCGGCAGAATAAACCGGCTGCGGCTGCGGCGCATAATAGCCCTGATAGGGCGGCTGAGGGGGCTGAGCCTGCGGCGTCTGCTGCACAGGCGCAACGGGCGGCTGCGGCGTGCCGCTAAAGCCGTCCTCTCCGTACACCGCGGTGTGCTGAATCGGATTAAAGCCCTGCTCCTCAGCCGGCTGCGCCGCTTCCTGCATCAGCGGCTTTTGCGGCTGAAACTGCGACACATCGGGACGCTCCTCCTGCGGCGCGCTTTCGTGCTCGGTCACGGGGCGCTGCGGCTCATAGCCGTAATAATCGTTTTCAAAATTGTTGTCCATATTCTTAACTCCTGCGTATGATTTTGATTTTGTTCTCCCCTATTATACATCGGTTTTTAAACAAAAGCAACCGAAAAACAGCGCCGGAATGTGAAGGTTTACTGAAAATTTGCAGCCGTTTCGGTATTTTGTTAAAAAATTAGGGAAAAGTTTTGACAAAACCCTTTTAATCTGCCGAATTTTATTGTATAATAAAGGTAACTCGACAGAGGGGGACGCTTTTCTGTTGAAATTTATTGAAAA
>CADBSZ010000160.1 GCA_902797525.1 uncultured Ruminococcus sp.
AACCTTCTGAAAAACCTTCTGAAAAACCTTCTGAAAAACCTTCTGAAAAACCTTCTGAAAAACCCCCTGAAAAACCTTCTGAAAAACCTTCTGAAAAACCTTCTGAAAAACCTGTTAAAGAATCTGACGGGGAAGAATCTAAAAACATCACTACCAAAAACGGTGACTATTCCTACTTTGGTGCGCTGGACGCAAACAACAAACGTACCGGCAGGGGCAGAACCGTCACACCCGGTGGTATTACCGCCTATGACGGCGAATATCTTAATGACAAACGTCACGGCTTCGGCGTATGCTATTACAAAGAGGGCAGCCCCAACTATGTCGGCGACTGGCAATTCGGCAACCGCAGCGGCAGGGGCGTGGGCTTCCGTCTCAGCGACGGCACCATGCACGCCGGCAAATGGAACAGCAACAAGCCCGACGGCTTTGGCGCGCGCTTTGACAGCGAGGGCAATTTTCTTGACGTCTGCACCTATGTGGACGGCGTGCGCAACGGCAAAAGCGTCTCTTTCGATGAGGACGGCAACCTGGTTGTCAGGTTCTGGAAGGACGGCGAGCTGATGAGCGAAAAAATCATTTCCGACTAGGAGAAATTATGGAAGAATTTAAAGCAGGGTTCAAGACGCTTGCGTTTCACTTTCTCGGCTTTGCCATTGTGCTGGTTGTCGGCGCGTTAATCGTCAGGCTGGTCTTGATTCCCGTCAAGCGTTTATTATTAAAATCAAAGCTCGATCACACCGTCAAAACCTTTTTGTTTTCGATTCTCAAGGTGCTGCTCTACGGAATCGTGGTAATCGCCGCGCTGCGCAAGGCGGACATTGATGTGTCCTCTCTGGTAGCGGCACTCGGCGCCGCCGCGCTCACCGCCAGCCTTGCCTTGCAGGATACGCTGAAAAACTTTGTCAGCGGCATTATCGTCCTTTTTAACAAGCCCTTTACGGCAGGCGATTTGATTGAATTTGAAGGTTATGAAGGCTATGTGGACAGCATCCGAATTTTTTACACGCAGATTCACACCTTTGACAACCGCATTGTGCAGATACCCAACTTCAAGCTGACCTCCAACAACGTTGTCAACTGCACCGCGGGCGGCACGCGCCGCGTCGATTTGGTGTTCTCCGTCAGCTACGAGGACAGTCTGGCAAAGGTCAAAAGCGTGCTGTTTGATGTGATAGACAAAAATCCGCTGATTCTCTCCGACCCCGAGTCAAAGGTCATTGTGTCCGACCACCTTGACAGCGGCGTTGAAATCAAGGTTTGGGTGTGGGTGAACCAGGAGGATTACTACACCGTCAAATTTCAAATGGAAGAAGCTGTCAAAAACGCGTTTGATGAAAACGGAATCACGATTCCTTATCCGCACCGCGAAATTGTGAATCACGTGAATAAAAACTAAAAGACCGTTAAAAATAATGGTGTCGTTTTATACGGCACCATTTTTTATTATGTTAAGGATGAAGTGATTATGAAAAAAGCAATCGGCATTTGCCTTGCTGCGGCGATGATGACGGCGGCGCTGGCAGGCTGCGGCGGAAAACAAAACGATACCGCGTCCAAAATGGGAAGCGCAGTGTCCGGCGCGATGTCCAATGTGGGTGAAGCCGCCGAGGACATCGGCGAGGGCGTAACAGCCGCCGCCTCGGCTGTTGTCAGCGAAGCGGACAGAATGTACGATAACGGTCAGATTTCCGACGGCGACGGCATTATCGGAAACGAAAACGAGGAAACCGAGCAGCCGACCACAGACGACACGGAAACCACCGAAGACGCAAGCATTTTGTAAATTTTCCGAGTGACGGCCAATTACAAAGCGATTCCTATCGCTGTCATTCTGAGCGGCCGCCGAAAGGCGAATTTGCGAAGCAAACAGCCGAAGAATCCCCACGACGAATCAACATGGTTTTAACGCACAGAGTAAAAGTTTACCTGTTGCCGCAGGGGATTCTCGGCTGACGCTCAAAATGATAGGAAAATGGAACCGCTTTTATGTTTGCCTTCCCGATAAAATGCCATTAAGCTATTTTTTCCATCTGTGTTTTTAAATGGCGGATAATCTTCTTCTCCAGCCGCGAAATATACGACTGCGAAATGCCCAGCAAATCAGCCACCTGCTTTTGGGTGTGCTCCTTTTTGCCGTTCAGCCCAAACCGCAGCTCCATAATTTGGCACTCACGCGCGTTTAATTTGGAAACCTCGTGCAGCACCAATTGTTTTTCCGCCTCATGCTCCAAATGATTGTTGATTTCCTCTGCGTCGCTGCCCAAAATATCGCACAGCAGCAGCTCGTTGCCGTCCCAGTCGGTGTTCAGCGGCTCGTCAATCGACACCTCGTTTTTAAGCTGCGAGGATTTGCGCAAAAACATCAAAATTTCATTTTCAATGCAGCGCGAGGCGTAGGTCGCCAGCTTGATATTCTTTTCGGGCGAAAAGGTGTTCACCGCCTTAATCAGCCCGATGGTGCCGATAGAAATCAAATCCTCGGTGCTCGCGCTCGGCGACTCAAATTTTTTCGCGATATACACCACCAGCCGCAGGTTATGAACAATCAGGGGTTCTCTGGCGCGGTTGTCGCCGTTTTTAATCCGCTCCATCATCGCGCTCTCCTCTGCCTTGCTCAGCGGCGGAGGAAGGGTGTCGCTGCCGTTGATGTAAAATATGTCGTTTTCTTCTGTAAACAATTGTTTGATTCTCAAAAATAATTTGAACATTTCATGACCTCACATTCAGATTCTTTGTGATTGCGTACGGCACAATCGCCTTCACGTCGCCCGTCAGTGCGCCGCTGCATTTCCCGATATAAATTTGATTTGAAAGCTCCCTGCCGTCAATCCATATCTTTTCGGCGCGAAAGCCGCTCAATATTCCGCTGCCGCCCAAGCTGTTAAAAGGAATAATTCTATATTGGAAAAATAAATCGTTAAAAGCCGTCAAGCAACTCTCCTCGGCAATAATGACATATTCTCCCGAAAACGGTTCCTTTACCTCACAGCCGGTGTCAATCATCGCGGAAAACTCCGCTGTTTTGCCATGGGTTGTCACCGTTACGCGGCAAACCTGCTTTCCGAGCCTGCCTTTTGTCAATTTTTCGGTCAGCCGCATAGCATAATAACATACGAGGGTGAGAATAATCAGCAAAACGGGGGAGATATTAAAATAAACTACGTCGTTATACACCTCCATGCCCTTGGGATGAAAGGACGTATACACCAGCACCATCATGCCACAAAAGCTGAACGACACCGAGAACAGCACCGCCGTGCGTTTTAAAAAGTTTTTGAAGTTCGTTTTTCCGAACGCCGTAAAAACCAATGCGGCAGCACCCAGAAAATCAAGCGGAAAATTCAGAAAAAAAGGCAGGGGAGGCAGCAGCGCGGTCAGGCTCAGCACGCCGCCCAACACGCTTGCCAGAATCATGCGCGCTGTTTTTGCTTTTAAATGTAAAAACCGCCGCGTACACAACAGCAGCATGAAGTCGATTAGAATATTAACGACGATTAAAACGTCTACATATACCGTGCGCATTTCCATCACCCAACCTCATTATGTCACAAGCATGCGGTAAACAATGTCACATTTTAGTCAGGAGGAAAAATTTATGTTGGCAGGAATCATCATCGGAACCTTCATCGGCGGTTTTATGGGCGTTGCCTTTATGTGTCTTTTGTATTACAGCCGCGACTAGCGGTTTAGTCGCAGTCAGTACAGATTGAAAAACCTTATCATTTGTGTTGAACAGCAATTATATTTAAACTTATTCCATAAAAATCTCTTGAATACTATTGAATTTTCGGTTATAATGTTAATAATAAATAGTATCAGGAGGTAAATCTATGTCCAACAGAATCATTCTCAACACGGTTTCCCACCACGGCAAAGGCGCTGTGAAGGAAATCCCGGCAATTGCCAAAGCCAAGGGCTTTAAGCATATTTTCGTATGCTCCGACCCCGACCTCATCAAATTCGGCGTAACCGCCAAGGTGACGGATTTGCTTGAAGAGGCGCAGATTCCCTACACCATTTATTCCGGCATTAAGCCCAACCCCACCATCGAAAACGTCAAGGACGGCGTTGAGGCGTTCAAGGCATGCGGAGCGGATTCCATCGTCACCATCGGCGGCGGTTCATCCATGGACACTGCCAAGGCAATCGGCGTCATCATCACCAATCCCGAATTTGCCGATGTCCGCTCGCTCGAGGGCGTAGCGCCCACCAAAAATCACGCGGTTCCTACCATCGCCGTTCCCACCACCGCAGGCACCGCTGCGGAGGTCACCATCAACTACGTCATCACCGACACCGAAAAAGAGCGCAAATTCGTTTGCGTGGACGAGCACGACATTCCCGAGGTTGCCATCGTTGACCCCGACATGATGTCCTCAATGCCCAAGGGCCTCACCGCCGCTACCGGCATGGACGCGCTCACACACGCCATCGAGGGCTACACCACCAAGGCGGCATGGGAAATGACCGACATGTTCCACCTCGAAGCCATTAAGCTGATTGCCGTAAACCTGCGCGGCGCGGTTGAAAATATCCCCGAAAACCGCGAGGGAATGGCGCTGGCGCAGTATGTTGCCGGCATGGGCTTTTCAAACGTCGGACTCGGCATCGCACACTCCATCGCGCACACGCTCGGCGCGCACTATGACACGCCACACGGTGTTGCCTGCGCGATGATGCTGCCGCTTGTCATGGAATACAACCAGGAGTGCACCGGCGAAAAATTCCGCGAAATCGCGCGCGCCATGGGCGTTGAGGGCGTTGATTCCATGACCTGTGAGGAATACCGCAAGGCGGCTGTTGACGCTGTTAAGCAGCTTTCCGCCGACGTCGGGATCCCTGCGAAGAATGAAAAGGTTAGGGAAGAAGACCTCGATCAGCTTGCCCGGGACGCTTATGCCGACGCCTGCCGCCCCGGCAATCCCAGAGATACAAGCGTCGAGGAGCTCAAGGCTCTCTACAGAAAAATCATGGTATAATAACCGCAGGAAGTCTTTTGTTGTTCAAATAAAGGTTGGATTTTGCGTTTATTATACAATTTGTATTGCCCGCTCGATTTGCCGCTTTGCGGCAAGAGCGATGGCTGATTATACCATAACTCC
>CADBSZ010000161.1 GCA_902797525.1 uncultured Ruminococcus sp.
AAATCCGCCCTCACAAGCGCCCAGTCGGTTGCGCCGCCGGTCTGATGGTTATACAACTCCTCATACACCGACGCGTCCTGACCGTCTCCGCAGTACTGCGCTTTGAAGGCGTCATAGTATTGAAATTCCGGCTCAGCCGCGCCGGCAGGGATCACGAATAAACCCGTGAGCAGCGCAAGAATTAAGAGTATGGATAAACGCTTTTTCATATGATTGCCTCCTTGTCATGATAGTTAATGAAATGATAACATTTTGAAAAAAAAAGCGGTAGATGACACAAAAATTGCAAAATAATGAGGCAAGCCGACTAGGAAAAATGAATCTCCGCATTGCCGCCGCCCGTCGGCGTAAACCACGCGCGGCTCTCGCTGCCGTTTGTATCATAAATCCGAAGCTTATACTTGCAGCCGTTATACAGCGTCATTCCCGCAGCGCTCGGCTGAAACACCGCCCAGCGAACGCCGTCGGCGTTGGTTTGCGGCTTCAGCTTTTGCGGCGTGCCGCAGGAGGAAACAGACGCGGTAATATATTGCGACTGATAAAGCGGATTCTTTTCGGATATGAAAATGAATATCTTGCCGTGGAATGCTTCGCCCTGATACGGCACGGTGAGCGGCTGCGTCGGGAGGGTGCCGGGCGATGCTGCCTCCCCGGGAGAGGTTCCCTCGGTCAGCGGCGTCGTCAGCGGCGTCGTCAGCGGCGTCGTCAGCGGCGTCGTCAGGGGAACCGCCGGCGCCTGCGTTGACGGTTTGCTTGACGTGGGAGGAGCGGCAACGGATGCAACCGCGGTTGCCGCTGTGACGGGCGGAACAGAGGAAGGCGGCACGGACGCTGAAGCTGCGGCAACGGTTGAAGAAGCGGTTGGCAGCGCGGCTTTCGGCGCTTCGGAAACGGTCGGCGCCGATTTTTCAAGGGAAGGCGCGGTCAGGGCATTCCCGGAAGGCTTTGTGTTTTCCGTTACCGCGGCTGGCAGGGCTGACGGCGGCTGTGAGGGTACGTTCGAAAAATCTGTGTGCAGCAAAAGCGTGAGCGCGACTGCCGTGACAATCACAACGGACGCCGCCGTGCCGATAAGATACGAACGGAAGCGAAGAATGGTTGAATTATTTTTCTTATTTGGAATTTTGAGCGCGTTTTCAATCCATTCGCCGGGGGTTTTGAAGGATTGAAGCTGCGAAAAATCAAATTCTTTCATTTTTCCTCACCTCCGTAGATGGATTTGATGATTTCCCTGCCGCGTTTGAGCAGTGATTTGACGGTGTTTTCTTTCTTTTGAAGAATGATCGCGATTTCCCTGACCTTATATTGCTCACAGTAATAGAGATAGAGCACGTCGCGGTATTTTTGGGGCGTGCGGCTGAGCGCCCACGACATATCGCTGCGGTCAAAATCGAAGGCCTCGGCTTTTTCATGCCGTTCAAGGGCAGCGGCGCGGCGGTTTTTGCGGATATAGCTGACGCATTCGTGCATGGCAACGCGAATCAGCCACGCCTTGAGGTGTTCTTCGCTCTCAAAATCAGGCGCTTTGAGCCAGAGCTTGGTGAAGGTGTTTTGAAAGCAGTCCTCGGCGTCAGCCCTGTTTTGAAGGCGCATGACGCATACGCCCGTGACGGTATCGGCATACTTGCGCACAGCCTGCTCAAACGTGAGTTTTGCAAAAAGTCTGTCGCCGTTCACCTGTCACCCTCCTTTGACAATAATACGTTTTGAGTGTTTGATTTGGTTGCGGTAAAAAACAAAAAAGCGCCCGAAGGCGCTTTTTACTTCTTCGCTTTGATTCTCTTTTCCTCGCCGTTTAAAAGGCGTTTGATGTTGTCCTTGTGCTTAATGACCGCGAATATGCCGATTAAGAACGAGCTGACCGTGGCAATCAGTACAAACCACAGGCAGGGCTTTGTGAGCAGGTGGTCGAACACAAAGGTACACAAAAACGTATAGGGCGCATACAAAGCGGCGCAGATGATGCTGGCAAG
The DNA here is from genome assembly GCA_902797525.1 of uncultured Ruminococcus sp. Classification (GTDB taxonomy): domain Bacteria; phylum Bacillota; class Clostridia; order Oscillospirales; family Acutalibacteraceae; genus Ruminococcoides. The sequence goes on from CADBSZ010000161.1 coordinate 1,974, forward strand.
CGAGATGATTCTGCCGATGATGAAGATAATCAAAAACGTGGCGAGAATCATCACAAAAACTCTCCAGTCGGAGGCGAGCATCAGCGCGGCGGCGGTGACGATGCCCTTGCCGCCCTTAAAACGGAAATAGAGCGGAAAGGAGTGGCCGAGAATGCAGAACACACCGGCAAAATATTTGACGCAGGTTAAAAAGCAGCGCTCGAACCACGCGTCCTGTACCGGCAGCGCGACAAACCATTTGAACAAAAAGAATCCGATGAACACCGCCAAAATGCACTTGAGCGCGTCACAGACAATCGTGATGACGGCAGGCACCTTGCCCACCGAGCGCAGCACGTTGGTAAAGCCGGCGTTGCCGCTGCCCATGTTGCGGATGTCCTGCTTGCCCTTGGTGACGACGCGCGTCACGATGACGGCAGGGTTAATGCTGCCGATTAAATACGCGAGCACCGCCGTGAGCAAAAACCAGTACCAGTTTGCGGCAAAGATATTCCATAAGGTCAAAAACATTACTTCTCTCCCCTTTCGCGAACGATGATTCTCACCGGCGTACCCTCTAAGCCGAACGCCTCGCGAATGCGGTTTTCGAGGTAGCGCTGGTAGGAAAAGTGGAATAGTTCCGCGTCGTTGCAGAAAAAGACGAAGGTGGGCGGCTTGACGCTCGCCTGCGTCATATAGAAAATTTTGAGTCGCTTGCCCTTGTCGGACGGCGGCTGAACGCGCGTGGTCGCCTGCGCCAGCAGCTCGTTGAGCATGCCGGTGCGGATGCGCATGGCGGCGTTGTTGCTGCACATGACGATGTTTTCAAACAGCTTGTCAAGGCGCAGTCCGGTTTTGGCGGAAATAAACACCTGCGGCGCGTAGGACATGAACGCAAAGTCCGCGTCGAGCTTTTTGCGGAACTCCTGCATGGTTTTGTCGTTCTTTTCAATCGCGTCCCACTTGTTGACGGCAAGAACGCACGCTTTGCCGGCTTCGTGGGCAAGACCGGCAACCTTGGTGTCCTGCTCGGTAACGCCCTCGGAGGCGTCAATCATAATTACGCACACGTCGCTGCGCTCAATCGCCATTTTGGCGCGCAGAATGCTGTATTTTTCAATGTTATCATAAATTTTGCTCTGACGGCGCAGACCGGCGGTGTCGGTAAAATTGAATTTGCCGTATTGGTTTTCAACAAGGGTGTCGATGGTGTCGCGCGTGGTGCCGGCGATGTCCGACACAATGCAGCGGTCCTCGGCGGTGATTTTGTTAATCAGCGAGGATTTTCCGGCGTTGGGCTTGCCGATGACGGCGACGTTGATGACGTCGTTGTCCTCCTCGGGCGCGTTTTCAAAGTCAAGATTTTCGAACACGCGGTCAAGCAAATCGCCCGTGCCGTGACCGTGAACGGAAGAAACCGCCACCGGCTCGCCGAGTCCGAGGTTGTAAAATTCATAAAATTCCATGGGTGGCTCGCCGACGGAATCGCATTTGTTGACGCAAAGCACCACCGGCTTGCCGGACTTTTGCAGCATTTGGGCAACCTCCATGTCGGTGGCAACCATGCCGCTTTTGAGGTCGGTGACGAGGATAATCGCCGCAGCGGTGTCGATGGCGAGCTGCGCCTGACGGCGCATTTGCGACAAAATGACGTCGTCGCTTTTCGGCTCGATGCCGCCGGTGTCCACCACGAACGCCGACTTGCCGCACCACTCGATTGCGCCGTAAATGCGGTCGCGCGTTACGCCCGGGGTGTCGTCAACGATGGAAAGCCGCTGACCGATGAGTTTATTAAACAGGGTGCTTTTGCCGACGTTCGGTCTGCCGACAATCGCAATCACGGGTTTTGTCATAGAATCCCCCTTTTTAATGGACAATTGAAAATGAAAAATGGAAAATTAAGGGTCGCTTCGCTCCGATTATAATTGGTCGGGAGGCGATGTTGTTTTTGTGCCGCGCTGTCTGCACGACCGAAATTTTCAACTTTCCATTTTACATTTTCCATTCTTTGCGCGGTTTCGCGAAAAGAAAAACAGGGCGTGCAGATAACTGCCGCCCATGTGTTCAACGATTTAAAATCAAGCGTCTTTCTTTACGACAACCTGTCTGCCCTTATACATACCGCAGTTTGTGCATGCCTTGTGAGCAGCGGTCAGCTCGCCGCAGTTGGGGCAGGTTACGAGTGTGGGAGCCTCGAGCTTCCATACCGATGAACGTCTTGAGCTCTTTCTTGCGTGTGATGTTTTTCTGGTGGGTACTGCCATGACAAAGACCTCCTTATATGTGTATTAATCC
>CADBSZ010000162.1 GCA_902797525.1 uncultured Ruminococcus sp.
AAGTTCGAGCCGATAAAGCCCGCGCCGCCGGTTACAAGAATGTTTTTCATATGTACGTTCTCCTTATTCTTTGTGTGCGTCTGCCAGTTGAATCAAATACTGGCCGTAGTCGGTCATTTTCAGCTCCTCGCCGAGAGCGCGCAGCTGTTCGGTGGTGATAAAGCCCCTGCGCCACGCGATTTCCTCGATGCAGCTGATGTACAGTCCCTGCATGGTCTGAATGGTCTGCACATACTCGGCAGCCTTGAGCAGTCCTGTGGGTGTGCCGGTGTCGAGCCACGCCATGCCTCTGCCCAGACGCATGACTCTCAGCTCGCCCTTTTCAAGATAAAGGCTGTTGATGGAAGAAATTTCCAGCTCGCCGCGCGCCGAAGGCTTGATGCTTTTGGCGTATTCAATGACTTTATTATCGTAGAAATACAAGCCGGGAACCGCGTAGTTGGACTTGGGCTTTGCGGGCTTTTCCTCGATGGAAAGCACCTTGCCGCTGCTGTCAAACTCAACCACGCCGAAGTCCTTGGGGTTGAGCACGGGATAGCCAAATACGGTCGCGCCCTGATTTCTTTCGCAAACCTTTAAGAGCATGGACGGAAAGCTCATGCCGTAGAACACGTTATCGCCGAGAATCAGGCAAACGCTGTCGTCGCCGATGAACTCCTCGCCGATGATGAACGCCTGCGCCAAGCCCTTCGGCTCCTCCTGCACGGCGTACTGAATCGAAATGCCGATGCGCGAGCCGTCGCCGAGCAGTTCGCGGTACATGGGCGTGTCCTCGGGAGTGGAAATCACGAGCACCTCGGTAATGTTTGCCAGCATGAGAATCGAAAGCGGATAATAAATCAGCGGCTTGTCATAAACAGGCAACAGCTGCTTTGACACAACCTTTGTCATGGGGTACAGTCTTGTGCCGCGGCCGCCCGCGAGAATAATACCTTTCATCAGCTCAACTCCTTAATAAAGCTTAATCGGCGCCTTGGTGAACAGTGCGATGACAACAAGAATAAACGGAACAATCATCACAATGCGCGCCCACAAAAGCACTCTGCAATTTTTATCTCCGTAAAGCGGAGCCTTTAGTTTTCTGTCGGGATGGTTGTATGCCATCAGGAGAATTGCGCAAATCAGCGCGACGCCCGAGAACATCGGCTGGAAGAACATCAGCACGCTTTCCTTTTCGGTCAGGTAGGTGGAAAGGCTGGTGTAGGGGCCTTCCTCAAATTCCGGGGTGACGGAATAGCCCCATAAGCGCTGAATCAGCGCGCCGTTTACGGCCTTGGCACGAAACAGGCTGGTGTTGGTGCGCAAACCGAGCTTGAGCAGCAGCGCCGCCGACATGGCGGTTTCGCACAGCCCGTTGTAGAAGTAAAGCTCCTCGTTCTGCACCAAAACGAGATACAAAAACGGAACAAGCGTTACCAAACGGTAGAACGAGAACGGCGAGAACATCAGATACGCCAAATTCGTCAGGGCAACGATATACACAATGTATTTGCCGAGACGGCTGTCGCACGAGCGCATGTCGTCCTTCGAAAAGCCGCGCGTGTAGGCATACAAACATATCAGCACCAGCGCCACCGCAAACAGCGACGCCTTGCCGAACGCCGTGGAAAGGTCGCCCGAAAACATTTGTTCAAGCATGTCCTTGGACGGTCCCTTGGCGATGGACTCCTCATACATCGGCGCTTTGAAGAACAACAGCTTTTGCGCCGCCACGCCCACAACGCTGAGCGCGGTTTTTAAGATGATTTTAATAAAGCTCTTTTCATACAGCAGCAGCACCGCCAAAAACGCAATGACAAAGAACGGCTTGATGGCGATAGCGATAATTGACCACACGATAAACCACCGCTGCTTGCCCTTGAGCAGATAATAAACGGCGATAACCGACGGCACCACCATGATGATGTCGTTTTGACCGGCATAAAACACGCCCAAAATCAGGAAGACGGAGCTTGCCGACAGCAGAACCGCCCATGCGGATTTGGTTTTGTTGCCGCCGGTGACAATCATAGCGATTTTTTTGGTGTAGCGCAGCATGATGACCGTCAGCAGCACCAAAAACGCCTTGGAATACGCCAGCATAATCGCCGAGTCGGCAATCGGCTTGCCCGTTACGCGCTGGATAATCCAAATCGGCAGGTTCCAAACGGACCACGGCAGCACCGAAAACAACTCGCTTCCCATCTGCGAATGACGCAGCTGCTGCACGTTTTGCGCAGTGTATTCGTAAAGATGGCGAATGTTGCTGTCAAACGTGACGTCCCACACGTTGGTTGACCAAACCGTGAGACTGCGCATGTCCACAAACGCAATCGACACAAACACAAACAGCGCCGTCGCTATCGTCAAAATCCACTCGCCCAGCAGCACCCTGTCCGAGCGGTACATCTCCAAAAACTTATCCTTAACCTTCATAAATCTCTCCAAGTAACTTTGCTTTGTCCGTTATCCCAGCGGAATGTATTTTCCGAGAGAAAACAGAGCGATTCCCGCCAGAATGAGCACCATTCCGACGGTTTGCTTTACCGTAAAGCGTTCCTTGAGAAAGAAATATCCCAGAACCGCCACGAAAATATAACCCGAGCTTTCCAAAATGGGACCGAACGAAAGCGGCACCACCTTGTAGGCAAACATGGTAATAAGCGTGGCGGCAAAAAACATGCCGTAGGCGATAATCACCATGGGGTTTAAGTACTCTTTTATTTTGCTGTCATATGTTTTGTTGGCGCTCTTTTTCAGCATAACCTGCGAAATCGAGGAGATAAGCACCGAAACCACGAAAATGCAGGAAAAAATCAACAGCTCACTCATGGTTCGACACCACCAATACTACGCCCGCAAAGACGATAATCGAGCCGGCGACCATGTACCATGTGATGGTCTCCGCAAAAAACAGCGCCGCCCAAAGCATGCCCCACACAATGACGACCGCCTTATTGGAAAACGCGGTGGTCAGCGGCAGCTTTTTGAGCACCTGCTGCCACAGAATGGCGTAAATGCCCATCATCAGCAGCATTAATCCGTAAAACAGGAAAAACAAGAACGAAAACGGATCCTGCTGAGACGCGAGCTTGGAAAACACGCTCGAAAACGAATAGAGCAGCAAAATCACGTGCAGCAGTGCGTAGGATTTAATATCAAACTTTTTCTTTTTATTTTCCATCCTTGTGTTCCTCAAAGCCCACCTTGTCGCGGATAACGAACTGCGGCGCGCGGTTCAGGCTGAGATAAACCCTGCCCACATATTCGCCCACCATGCCGAGCATGAGCATAATCATGCCGCCGACAAACAGCATAACCGCCATGGTGGAGCCGTAGCCCATCGGCGCAAGGGGGTTGACAATTTGATTGATAATAACGTAAATGCCGTAAAAAAAGCCGATGACCGCCGTGGCAAAGCCGATGAAGGTCGCAAAGCGCAGGGGCTTGACGGAAAACGACGTAAAGCCGTTAATCCACAGCAGCAGCAGCTTTTTGAGCGTGTAGCCCGACTGTCCCTCCAGCCTGTCGTGGTGGTGCACCTCAACATTCGTCACCTTTTTGGTGGCGCGCAGCAGCAGGCCGCTCATGTAGGGATAGGGGTTGGTGTAGCGCAGCACCTCGTCGATGACGTAGCGCTTGCACGCAAAATAGCTCATAATCTGCAAATCCTTGGGCTTGCTGAGCAGCCAGCACGCCATTTTGTCGTTGACGCGGCTGCCAAAGTTGCGGAAGCCCGAATGGTGCTTTTCGTCGTATTTCGCGAACACCAAATCATAGCTGTCAAGCTTGTCAATCAGCTTGAACATCTCGCCGGCAGGGGTTTGTCCGTCGTCGTCGAGGCAAACCACAATGTCGCCCGTCAGATAGGTAAAGCCTGCCATAATCGCGGAATGCTGTCCGAAATTACGCGACAAATCCAAGCCCTTGACGCGGCTGTCCTTTGCCGACAGCTCCTTGATGGTATTCATCACGTTATCGGGGGAATTGTCATTGACCAAAATAATTTCGTAATCATAGCCGCCGTGAGCGGTGACGGTGCTGACAATTTCCTCTACTACCCCGCCGACGGTGTGCTCGGAGCGGTAGCACGGAATAACGAATGAGATTTTTTCCATGAATTATTCACCCTTTAGCCAATCTTCCCTTAGTATTCCCATAAATACAATGTCATATGCCTCGCCGTCGATTATCACGTCGTCGCGGAAGCGGCCCTCAAAGCGGAAACCCGCCTTTTCATAGCTTTTAATCGCGCGGGTGTTGGCGGCAAATACGCGCAGATACACGCGGTTGAGCTTCAGCTCGCAAAAGGCGTAGTCGATAATCAGTCTTGCCGCCTCGGTGCCCACGCCCATGCCGCGGTTGGCGTCCTCGCCGATGAAGATGCCGTATTCCGCCTTTTTGTTCTTTTGGTCGATGTCGCGCAGATAAACGGAGCCGACTTCCTCGCCGTCCGCCACAATCATAAACTGCGCCACCTCGCCGGTTTCCACACGGGTGTGAAACCAGTTGAGGTGCGACTCGCGCGTAAAGGGCGCGCGGTAAATAAAATGCTCCTGCACCGAGGGATTGTTGCGCCACGCAACAATTTTGTCGGTGTCCGCCTCGGTGATAGGTCTGATGGTTACTTCACTCATAATTTATCCTTTGTAAAACTTGATAACCGAATCGATTACCTTTTCAATGTCTTCGTCTGT
>CADBSZ010000163.1 GCA_902797525.1 uncultured Ruminococcus sp.
AGAAGGGGATTCGAACCCCTGGTACGGCGATTACCGTACACATGATTTCCAATCATGCTCCTTCGGCCAGCTCGGACATCTCTCCATCAGCCGTTGCCTATTATAACAAATTAATTTAAAAAAATCAAGCCCTGATTTCAAATTCTGTGAAAAAATGTTTTTGACTTTCCTTACTTTTGCATATTTATGCACAAAAATAAATGATTATCCGCGTAAATACTTGATTTTTCAATACGACTCTGCTATATTATTAATGACCAAAAATTAAGGAGATGTATTTATGAAAAAAATTCTTTCCGCACTCTTGGCAGGCGCTATTGCCTGCACGGCAGCTTTTGCGCTCGCAGGCTGCGGCGGCAGCAACAATGCCGGCTCCAACAGCAGCTCCGCTGCTTCCGATGTTGAGAGCAAGGCAGACGAAGCAAACAAGGGCGAGCTTCACATGGCGACCAACGCCTTCTTTGAGCCCTATGAGTTTTATGAAAACGATAAGATTGTCGGCATCGACGCTGAAATCGCGGAAGCTATCTGCGAAAAGCTCGGCTACACCCTCGTCATCGACGACATGGACTTCGACTCCATCATCACCGCCGTTCAGTCCGGCAAGGCTGATTTCGGTATGGCAGGCATGACCGTAACCGAGGAGAGAAAGCAGGCAATTGACTTTACCGATACCTACACCAACGCTATTCAGGTAATCATCGTCAAAGAAGGCAGTGACAAGGTTAAGAGCGCTGCCGACCTCGAAACCGCCTCTATCGGCGTACAGATGGGCACCACCGGCGACATCTACGTTTCCGACTTCAAGAACGCAACCATCGAGCGTTACAACAAGGGCGCTGACGCAGTTCTTGCGCTGACTCAGGGCAAGGTAGACGCTGTTGTTATCGACAACGAGCCTGCCAAGGCGTTTGTTGCGCAGAACGAAGGTCTGACCATTCTTGAAGAACCCTTTGAAAACGAGGAATACGCAATCTGCGTTGCAAAGGGCAGCGATCTTACCGCCAAAATCAACACTGCGCTCAACGAGCTCAAGAGCGAGGGCAAGGTTGATGAAATCATCAAGAAGTACATCAAGGCGTAAGACACAATTCTAAATGTAAAACGGGCAGGTTTTGTGCCTGCCTGTTTTGTTTGTAAAAAAGGGTATGACTATGTTAATGTTACAAAATGCCGCACCGCAGCTGGCTGAGGCGGCAGAACAGGGCGGTATTCAAAAGTTTTTTGCCGACCTGTCGCAGAGCTTTGAAAAAACCTTTATCACCGACGAGCGCTGGAAGTTCTTTTTGGACGGCACACTCGCCACGCTGCGCATCGCGTTTTTTGCGGCGCTGCTCGGCATCCTGCTCGGCTTTTTGCTTGCCGCCGTCCGTTCCACCCACGACATGCGTCTCTTGGGCAGAAAGTCCAGAACCTTCAGCGATGTGATTCTCAAAATTCTCAACACGCTCTGCAATCTCTACATCACCGTTATCCGCGGCACGCCAGCGGTCATTCAGGTGATGATTATGTACTTCATCATCTTTGCCAACTCGCGCAACAAAGAGGTGGCGGCGGTGCTGTCGTTCGGCATTAATTCCGGTGCGTATGTGGCGGAAATCGTGCGTTCGGGCATTATGTCCATCGACAAAGGGCAGTTTGAGGCGAGCCGCTCGCTCGGCTTTGACTACAAAAGCACCATGTTTCACATCATTTTGCCGCAGGCGTTCAAAAACATTTTGCCTGCCCTCGGCAACGAGTTTATCGTTCTGATTAAGGAAACCTCCGTCGCGGCGTACGTCGGCATTTCCGAGCTGACCTATGTCGGCAACCTCGTTCGTTCGCGCACCTACGAGGCGTTTTTCCCTCTGATTGCGGATGCGCTGATTTATCTGGCAATCGTATTGATACTTTCATTCCTGCTCAAAAAGCTCGAAAGGAGGCTGCGTAACAGTGACCACTGATTCCAACATACTGATTAAGGTTGACGGCCTGCGCAAGTCCTTCGGTGATTTGCACGTATTAAAGGGCATTGACGCCGAAATTAAAAAGGGCGACGTCATGGTTGTTGTCGGCGCTTCCGGCTCGGGAAAATCCACCTTTTTGCGCTGCCTGAATCTCCTTGAGGAGCCTACGGGCGGCACCATCACCTTTGAGGGCGTGGACATCACCGATCCGTCCGTCAACATCAACAAGCACCGTCAAAAAATGGGCATGGTGTTCCAGCAGTTCAATCTGTTTCCGCACAAAACCGTGCTGAAAAACATGACGCTCGGTCCGATAAAGCTGTTAAAGCAAAGCAAAAAGGAAGCCGAGGCAAACGCCATGGAGCTGCTTGCGCGCGTCGGACTCGCCGACAAGGCGCACGCCTATCCCGGACAGCTGTCGGGCGGTCAAAAGCAGCGTGTGGCGATTGTGCGCGCGCTCGCGATGAATCCGGACGTTATGCTGTTTGACGAGCCCACCTCCGCGCTTGATCCCGAAATGGTCGGCGAGGTGCTCGAGGTTATGAAAAAGCTTGCCAAAGAGGGCATGACCATGGTGGTTGTCACCCACGAAATGGGCTTTGCGCGCGAGGTCGGCACCCAAGTTGTGTTTGTCGACGAGGGCGTTATTGTCGAGCAGAACGCTCCCGAGGAGTTTTTCGGCAATCCTCAAAATCCGCGCTTAAAGGATTTTCTGTCAAAAGTATTATAACATTTCGCCGCTGCGAAACCGAAAGGTCTTGCGGCGGCTTTCTTTATGTGACAAAATCCTGAAAAAATTTTTTATTTAGTGTTTTTCCTTTACTTTACTGCCAATATATAGTATAATAAAGTCAACTATAAATAATGAGGTGTTATGTATGCAACCGAAATATAAGAGAATACTTTTGAAGCTTTCCGGCGAGTCGCTCGCGGGTGAATTAAAGCACGGAATTGACTTTGATACCGTCGTAAAAATCTGTGAGCCGATTAAAAAATGCGTTGAGGCAGGCGTTGAGGTCGGCATCGTTGTCGGCGGCGGCAACTTTTGGCGCGGCAGAAGCTCGGGTGAAATGGACAGAACCCGTGCGGACCACATGGGCATGCTCGCCACAACCATCAACGCGCTGGGAGTAGCCGACGCGCTGGAGCAGCTCGGTCTTGACGTCAGAGTGCAAACCGCTATTTCCATGCGCCAGGTAGCCGAGCCCTATATCCGCAACAAGGCGGTCAGCCATCTGAACAAAGGCAGAGTCGTCATCTTTGGCTGCGGCACGGGTAACCCGTTTTTCAGCACCGACACCGCGGCAGCGTTGCGTGCGGTTGAAATCGAGGCCGACATCATTATGAAGGCGACCATGGTCGACGGCGTATATGACAGCGATCCCAAGCTCAATCCCGACGCCAAAAAGTACGACACCATCTCTTTTCATGAGGTGCTCAACAAGGATTTGGCAGTGATGGACAGCACCGCGTCCGCGCTGTGCAAGGACAACGACCTGCCGATTCTCGTGTTCAGCATCGAAGATCCCGAAAACATTTTCAGAGCCGTTTGCGGCGAAAACATAGGCACCATCGTTACCGGCAGCACTGACGAGGAATAATCAAACAATTAACCGTAATATTTATTTAGGAGGCGTTAACTATGCAAGAACAATTAAAAAAAGCAGAAGAAAGAATGGGCAGAAGATATGACCACATGGTCAAGGAATTTTCCGAGATTCGCGCCGGCAGAGCAAACCCTGCCGTGCTCGATAAGGCAAAGGTTGATTACTACGGCGTGCCCACGCCCGTCAACCAGCTCGCGGCGGTTTCCGTTACCGAGGCAAGAACCCTCACCATTCAGCCCTGGGACGCGTCGATTTTAAGACAAATCGAAAAGGCGATTCAGGTGTCCGACATCGGCATCAACCCCATGAACGACGGCAAGGTAATCCGTTTGGTATTCCCGCCGCTCACCGAGGACAGACGTAAGGAAATTGTTAAGGACGTTCAAAAAATTGCCGAGGACACCAAGGTTCAGGTGCGCAACGTCAGACGTGAAACCATTGAAAAGCTCAAGGCGATGAAAAAAGCCGGCGAGCTGACCGAGGACGACCTGAAAAACGCGGAAAAGAAAACACAGGATTTAACCGATAAGTTCTGCAAAAAGGTTGACAAGACCTCCGCTGACAAGCAAAAGGAGCTTTTGGAGCTGTAATATGGCGTTATTTGGGAAAAATAAAAAAGCCCCGACGCCCGATTCAATTATTTTGCCTGTGCACGTCGGCATCATCATGGACGGCAACGGCAGATGGGCAAAAAAACGCGGCTTGCCGCGCAAGGCAGGGCATAGGGAAGGCGCACAGACCTTCCGCAAAATCACGCGCTATTGTTCGCAAATCGGCATTAAATACCTCACCGTTTACGCGTTTTCCACCGAAAACTGGAAACGCCCCGAGGACGAGGTCGGCGCGCTGATGAAGCTGTTTCAATCCTATTTGGAGGAAGCGCTGTCCGACTTTAAGGACGACGACATCGTTGTGCGCTTTATCGGCGATAAAAGCGGTTTTTCTCCCGAGCTGCAAGCGCTCATGGAGGAAAATGAACAAAGCTCCAAAAACCGCGACGGCATGGTGCTCAATATTGCGATGAACTACGGCAGCCGCGACGAAATCGTGCGCGCCGTCAAACACATCAGCGCCGACGTAAAAAGCGGCAGGCTTGACGAAAACAGCATTGACGAAGCGCTGGTGTCAAATTATCTATACACCGCCGGTCAGCCCGATCCGGATTTAATCATCCGTCCCAGCGGCGAATACCGCATTTCCAACTTCCTGCTGTGGCAGTCGGCATACACCGAATTTGTCATTATGAACAAGCTGTGGCCTGACTTTCAGCAGTCGGACCTCGATGAAGCGCTGCAAATTTATTCACAGCGCAACCGTCGCTACGGCGGTGTATAACACGTTGCTTTTATTATTTATCTGCTTGCGGCAGCAATCCGCAAACTTAACATCATCGGAGAGATTATTATGAATTCATTAAAGCCGCGCCTGTTAACAGCGGCAATCGGAATCCCTGCGGTTCTGGCTATCATGCTCCTCTCGGAGCTTTGGAACCCCTTAATCAGCATTGTGGTCGGATTGGCATGTGTGCTGATGGTCGGCGAATATTTATACGCGCGCCGTTTGCTCAGCTGCATTCCGCTGGCGGTTGTGTGCATGGTCTACACCCTGCTGATGCCCATTTTGGTAACGCTCGGCACGGCGCCCTATGTGTTGACCTATTTGTTTTTAATCGCCGCGTTTTGCGTCAGTCTGGCATACCACCAAAAACTGCATTTTATGAATTTAGCCTATGCGCTGTTCGGCACCATTCTCATCACCTTCGGCATGTGCGCGGTACCCATCGCGTGCCGCACCAACGGCGTGAGCGTCAGCTTCTTCTTCGTGCTGATTTTCCTGCTCCCCTGGATGGCGGACGGCGGCGGCTATTTTATCGGCAGCTCCTTCGGCAAGCACCATTTCTGCCCGAACATCAGCCCCAAAAAGACCATCGAGGGCGTGCTCGGCGGAATCGTATTTTGTGTGGCGTCGGCTATGCTGATGGGCTTGTTCTTCCAGTTTGTGATTTTCCGTAACGGCGTTATGGTCAACTTTGTCGCGCTCGGCATTCTCGCCCTGCTCGATTCCGTGGTGTCCGTATTGGGCGACCTCAGCTTTTCGCTGATTAAGCGCAGCCTCAAAATCAAGGACTACGGTTCTATTTTCCCCGGTCACGGCGGTATGCTCGACCGTTGCGACAGCATTATCTTCACCGCGCCGCTGGTGATTGTGCTCAGCCAGTTCATTCCCTTCCTGACAGTAGTGGTGTAAACAATGACAAAAAATCTTTCTATCTTAGGTTCCACCGGCTCAATCGGCACCCAAACGCTCGACGTTGCCGATAAGCTGCATTTACAGGTTTCGGCGCTTACAGCGGCGAAAAATATCACATTACTCGAACAGCAGGTGCGCAAATACAAACCCGCACTTGCTGTGGTTTTCGATGAGCAAAAAGCAAAGGAATTGCAAATTGCCGTCGCAGACACCTCCACAAAGGTGTCCGCCGGTATGGACGGCTTAATCGAAGCCGCCGTTCTGCCGCAGGCAGATTTGGTTCTCAATTCCGTGGTCGGCATGGTCGGCCTTCAGCCCACCATCGCTGCGGCGCAGGCAAAAAAAGACATCGCCCTCGCCAACAAGGAAACCCTTGTCGCGGGCGGCGACTTGGTGACCGACGCTGTCAGGGAAAACGGCGTTAAGCTGTTGCCGGTTGACAGCGAACATTCGGCGATTTTTCAGTGCCTGCAGGGAATACCCGACAAAAAGGTGCTCAAAAAGCTGATTCTTACCGCCTCGGGCGGCCCCTTTTTCGGAAAAACTACCGACGAATTAAAGGACGTCACCGTTGAGCAGGCGCTCAACCATCCCAACTGGAGCATGGGCGCAAAAATCACCATCGACTCTGCCAGCATGATGAACAAGGGCTTGGAAATCATCGAGGCAGGCAGACTGTTCGGCGTCAGCGGCGACGATATCAACGTTGTCGTTCACCGCGAAAGCATTATCCACTCGCTGGTGGAGTTCACCGACAATTCGGTGCTCGCGCAGCTCGGCGTACCCGACATGCGCATCCCCATTCAATATGCGATTACCTATCCCATGAGAAGTGAATCTCCCGTAGCCGAGCTGAACCTCGCGCAAATCGGCAATCTCAGCTTTTTCGAGCCGGACTACGACACCTTCGAGTGTCTGCGCGCGTGCAAAAAGGCGTTTGCCATGGGCGGCGCGGCAACGGCAATTGCCAACGGTGCCAACGAGGAGGCAAACTTGCTGTTCCGTCAGGGCAAAATCAAGTTTCTCGACATCGGCAAGCTGGTGATGGGCGCACTTGATTCTATTCAAAACTTCACGCTGTCCTGCGTAGAGGATATTTTAAACGTCGACGCACAGGCGCGCAGTTATGTTAAAAGCAGAGTATCATTCTAAATTCGAAATATATTGAATAATTCACATCTGCCAACCGGCAGAAAATTGGAGTTGATTGGTTTTTCATGCAGGTTTTAACAACAATCGCGCTGATTGTTATCGGCGTTCTTCTGTTTGAGTTCATCATTTTCGCGCACGAATTCGGCCATTTCATTACGGCAAAGCGCTCCGGCGTTCAGGTAAACGAGTTCGCGCTCGGTATGGGACCAAAGATTTTCAGTTTTAAAAAGGGCGAAACGCAGTATTCGCTCCGCCTGTTTCCCATCGGCGGCTATTGCTCTATGGAGGCAGAGGACGAGGAAAGCGACAATCCGCGCGCCTTTACCAATGCGAAAATCTGGAAACGGATGATTATTATTGTTGCAGGCGCTGTCATGAACATTCTGGTCGGCTTTTTGCTGATGTTTGTTTTCACCGTCAGCCAGGGAGAATACTATTCTACGAAGATTTCCGCCTTCACGCCCGTTTCCTTTACGGCGAAAACAGGCTTAGAGGTGGGGGATAACATCAAATCTGTCGGCGGCTATTCCGTCGCCAATTCACGCGACCTCACCCTCGGCATTCAGCTGTTGCCCTGCGAGGAGGTTGATCCCGATTCGCCCGAAGTTTACAAAGAGGACTGCGCGTGGGAAGCGCGCAACTACATCGCGCAGCTGTCCGAGGATAAGCTGATTGACAACGAAACCGCAAACACGCTCTATTACGACGTGCTTGCCTCTCAGTCCGAAAAGCTCAATTCCGCTTCCACCAAGGAAGCCGCCGCGGCGATTTTTCGTGAAACCATTGACTTGTTTTATCAAACCGCAAAGCTTGAAAAGCCGGCGAACTTCACTTATCCCGAATTCAAGGTGCCCGAAAAGCGCGTGCGCTATCAGGGCGATGTAACGGTGATTCGCAACGGAGAGACGATCGAGCTGAAAAATGTTCACTTCTACACCTACCGCAAATCCGCCGACAGCGATGACGCGGCGGTGTCCATCGACTTTTATGTGGAGCCGCTTGAAAAGAACTTCGGCACCGTCATGAGCGAAACCTTTACCGGCACCATCAGCCTTGCCAAAAGCGTCTGGAAGTCCTTTGCCATGCTCGTTCAGGGCAGGTTCTCGCTTGCAGATATGTCAGGTCCCGTCGGCATTACCAAGGCGGTGTCCGACGTGGCGGCGGTTGGCTTGCAGTCAAGCTTCGGCGACGCGGTGCTCAACATCGTCATGATTATGGCGCTGATTACCGTCAATCTCGGCATCGTCAACATGCTGCCCTTCCCGGCTCTCGACGGCGGGCGCTTTGTGTTCCTCTTAATTGAAGCGATTTTCCGCAAGCCTATTCCGCGCAAGGTGGAATATATCGTCAACGGCGTCGGTTTGGTGCTGCTGATTCTCTTAATTATTTTCATCACAGGCAACGATATTTTTAAATTGATAACAGGTACTTTCCCAAGTATGCAATAAAAAGACTAACGGAGGTTGTTATGGGCAGTAAAATCCAGGTAAAAGCAGGCAACGTACTCATCGGCGGCGGCGCGCCGGTTTCCATTCAGTCCATGCTCAATGTCCCCTCAACGGACATTGAGGGCAGCGTCCGTCAGGCAAAGCAGCTGGAAGAAGCAGGCTGCCAAATCATTCGCGCCGCCATTCCCGACATGGACGCCGTTCGGCTGATTCCCGCCTTAAAGGAAGCGGTCAGCGTGCCCATCGTCGCCGATATTCACTTTAACTATAAGCTCGCGCTTGAGGCTTGTGCCGCAGGCGTTGACAAAATTCGGATTAATCCGGGCAACATCGGCTCGGACGACAGGGTAAAGGCGGTGGCCGACGCCTGCAAGCAGCGCGGTATTCCGATTCGAATCGGCGTTAATTCCGGCTCTCTCGAAAAGGAAATCCTCGCCAAATACGGCCATCCCACGCCGCAGGCACTCTGTGACAGCGCGCTTTATCACGCGTCGCTGCTCGAAAAATTTGACTTTAACGACATCGTACTCTCGATGAAAAGCTCCACTGTTTCCACCATGATTCAGGCGTATGAGCTTGCCTCGCAGCAGTGCGATTATCCGCTGCACCTCGGCGTCACCGAGGCGGGCACCGAGCGCATGGGTATCATCAAGTCCGCTGCCGGCATTGGTTCGCTGCTGCTGCACGGCGTGGGCGACACCATTCGCGTTTCTTTGACCGCCGATCCCGTCCGCGAGGTATACGCCGCGCAGGACATCTTAAAGGCGCTCGATTTATCGCAGGGCGGCGTGCAGTTTGTTTCCTGCCCGACCTGCGGAAGAACCAGAATCGATCTCGTCAAAATTGCCGGCGAGGTAGAGGAGCGGCTGCGCGGCTGCGACAAAAACATCAAGGTCGCCGTAATGGGCTGCGTTGTCAACGGCCCCGGTGAAGCAAAGGAAGCCGACATCGGAATCGCCGGCGGTGACGGCTGCGGTCTGGTGTTCAAAAAAGGCGAAGTCATCTGCAAGGTGCCCGAAGCCGAGCTCGTGGACGCCTTAATGAAGGAAATTGATAAGATGTAGTTTTTCTATGTATCGTTTTGAATACAGCGTAATGAAGTCACAAAAAGGAAATTGATTGAATGAAAACACTGGCACAGCTTTTCGGTTCCTTTGCGGCAGAATCGGACGTCAGTCCTGCCGTCGGCGAGGGAACCGTCACAAAGGTTCACATATTAAACGAGGTGCGCGTCGTCACCCTGTGGGTTGATTTTTCCGAGTTAATCCCGCGCGAGCACCTTCTTGCGGCGGAAAAGGCGTACTCTAAAATGCTTGACGCGTCGGTTGCCATCAAGCCGCATTTCGGCGAGTCGCTGTTCACCGCCGATTATTTTCCTCATCTTTACACCGCGGTTAAGCGCGAAATGCCCAGCATTAACGGCACGCTCAACAACGCCGAGGTTCGCCTTGACGGCGACAGGCTGATTATTCACCTGAACAACGGCGGCAAGGCACTGCTCGACGCCAAGGGCTTTGACCAAGCGCTCAAGCGGCTGATTGCCGAGGAGTTTGATTTAGCTATAAAAATAAAATACACAGGTACTTTTGAAGCCGACGACAGCAGCGCGGAATACAAGCAGGCGATGCAAAGCGCCAAAAAACAAATTCAGCGCGAAAAGCTTGCCAAGGCGGCGGACTTCTTTAGGGAAGAGGAGGAAATCTCCGAAGCGGTGCGCGAGCGCCAGATAGAGGACGCCGTCACCGAGGTCGAAATCCGCGAGGGCGCGTTTGCCACGCCGCAAATTCTGCGTTCCTCGGTTCGTCCGCTCTACGGCAGAAGCATCAGAGGCAAAATGATTCCGATTAAAACCCTCAGCGACGGCATGAAAGGCGCGGTCGTTTGGGGCGATATTATTGAACTCGAAAAGCGTATCACCAAAAATCAAAAGAACGCGATTATCACCATCGACATCACCGACTACACGAACTCTGTTACGGTCAAGCTTTTCTGTCCCGTCAAGGAGGCGGAGGCAATCGATTCGCTCAAGGCAGGCAAAACGATTGTTGTGTCGGGTAATGTCGAATACGACGAATTTATCAAGGAGGTCGTGCTCAGCGCGTTCTCCATTGGAACTGCCGAAAAAATCAAGGTGGTTGATAAGGCGGAAACCAAGCGCGTAGAGCTGCACATGCATACCAACATGTCGCAGATGGACGCCTTAACGCCGGCCGGAACCCTTGTCAACCGCGCCTATGAATGGGGCCACAAGGCGGTTGCCATCACCGACCACGGCGTTGCGCAGGCGTTTCCCGACGCGATGAAGGCGGCGGAAACCATCAAGTACAAGCTCGGCGGCGACATCAAGGTCATTTACGGCACCGAAGCCTACTTTATGGACGATTTGGTCGAATCTGTTTCGGGCGCTCAGGACGCGCCGCTGGACGGCACCTTC